>NZ_JAAGPP010000025.1:0-71922 GCF_017104975.1 Burkholderia sp. Ac-20344 | reverse complement strand
GCGGCCTACGCGCGGATCGGCGTGGCCGAGGCCGACCTGAAGCCGCACCTGCAACTGATCGGCGTGATCGGTGCGGCGATCGACGGCTTCTCGGGCGCAACACTCGCGCGTTCGCTCGCCTGGATGGCTGGCGCCGGTGCGAGCGCGCCGCTGTTCGACGGCGGGCGGCGGCGCAGCGTCGTCGCGTTACGCCGTGCGCAGGCCGATCAGGCGGTGGCCGCCTATCGCACGACGGTGCTCACGGCGGTCAGCGACGTCGAGACGTCGGTCGCGGCCACCGCCCGCAACCACGGACGGACGGAACGCCTCGAGCGCGCGGTGACGAATGCGCGCGGCGCCTATACGCAGATCAACCGGTCGTGGCGCAGTGGCGAATCAGCGTTCATCGATACGCTGGAAGTGCAGCGCTCGCTGCTCGCGGCCGAGGATGCGCTCGCGCAGGCACGGACCGACGAAGTGCTCAGCCAGGTCAGGCTGATGAGTGCGCTGGGACAATAAGTGCGTGCTGCAGGTTCGATCGATGCCGCGCATCGATCGACATGCGCAAAGGGCGACGGGTTCGATACCGATCGAACCCGTCGCCCTTTGTTTGCTGCGTGACCGATCGCGCGTGGACCACGCCTAGTCGATGTCGCCAACGTCCTTCAACTGCGCGCTGACATAGTCGAGAAAGCTGACGATGCGTGACGACAGCGTCGCATTGCGATAGAAGACTGCATGGATCGGCTGGCGGAATTCGGTGGTGTCGTCGGCGAGCAATTCGACGAGGCTGCCGTCGCGGCGATGGGTGCCGGTCATGTAGTCCGCGAGACACACGATACCGGCGCCATTGAGCGCGAGCGTCAACAGCGTCTCGCCGCTCGATGCCTGCAACGCCGGATGGACCCGATACATATCACCGTCCGCGGTGCGCAACGGCCAGTGGTTCAGCGTCTCCGGCTGCACGAAACCGAGCGCCGCATGGTTCGCGAGATCGGCCACGCTCGCCGGCACACCCGCCTTCTCCAGATAGCCCGGGCTTGCGAGAATGCGTAACCGGCTGCCGCCGAGCCTGCGCGCATGCAGCGTCGAATCGCGCAATTCGCCGATCCGGATCGCGACGTCGGTGCGCTGTTCGAGCAGGTCGATGATCTCGTCGCTCGTATGAAGTTCAACCTCGATCGCCGGATACGCTTCGCGAAATCCCGGCATCATCGGCGCGATCACGTGCTGCATGAATGGCATCGCAGCATTGATCCGCAGACGGCCCGCCGGCGCTTCGCGCTGCCGCGCGATCTGGTCTTCGGCAAACTCGACCGACGCAATGATGTCTCGAGCGTAGTCGAGGAAGACGTTGCCCTCCTCCGTCAATTCCAGCCGGCGCGTCGTGCGTCTGATCAGCGTCGTATCGAGTTTGTCTTCCAGACGCCGCAGGATGCGGCTCATCACGGAAGTCGGCTGATGCAGCCGGTCCGCTGCACCTGTCAGCGAACCGATGTCCGCAATCGTCACGAACGCGAGCATTTCGTCTAGTGTGGTCTTCATGGGAAGAGCGTCGAACGCCTATCGTAAGCCGCTACGATAGTGTGGCTTCGTTCCGCTGATAACCATAAGTCGGAGCGAATCATATTTGATTTCCAGTCAACAAACTGAAACGCGGAAATCGGCCGCGACGGCAAAGGCATGGAGGCCGTCGAGCGCGATCTTCATTGTTGATTCCAAATCAAAACAATTTGGTTTACAGACGCATTTTTCCGCAAAAGTAAAGTCGGCACACTGCGATCCATCCCTACTGCAACCGGGAACGCACCATGCCACTCGCCCTGCTTGCGCTGACGATCAGCGCATTTGCCCTCGGCACCACCGAATTCGAGTTCAAGCAGCCACTGCGCGCCGCGTTTCCGGGCGTGCTGATCCGTGCCGGCGCGTACACCGCCGAGCGTGCCCGCGACGCGATCGCCGCCGGCTGGGCCGGCCTCGTCGCGTTCGGCCGCCCGTTCGTCGCGAACCCTGGCCGGCCCGACGCTCGCGCAAGCCGCGGCCTGAACGATTCTTTGGAGTCCAACATGAAAGCAACCTTCACCCGGCTCGCGCTCGCCGCGATCCTGCCGTTCGCCGCCGCGCAAGCGGCCCACGCCGCACCGTCCGCACCGGCGGCCGACTGGTATCCATCCGTCTATGGCGCGGACGACGAAATCGGCGCGGCCAACCTGCTGACGCCCGACGTCGTCAAGCAGGCCGTCGGCCTCGTCAAGGCCGGCAAGACCTATCCGCTGGCCGTGCCGGTGGACAAGAACCTGCCGGCGTTCCGCCACCGCAGCTTCCGGCTGTACAACGTGCAGGTCGGCCAGCAGGCCGGCAAGAGCCTCGGCCCGAACAAGTTCACGTTCAACGACGAACTCGTGAATGCGTGGACCGGCGTCGGCACGCAGTTGAACGGCATCGGCCACATCGGTATCGACAACGCGTACTACAACGGCAACAAGGCGGCCGATTTCGTGACCGTCGACGGCGTGAAGAAGCTCGGCGTCGAGAAGGTGCCGCCGATCGTCACGCGCGGCGTCGTGCTCGACATGACCGCTTACTACGGTAAGCCGATCGTGCCTGGCGGCACCGAATTCACGGTCGCCGACATCCAGGCCGTGCTGAAGAAGCAAGGACTGACGCTGCGCAAGGGCGACGTCGTGCTGTTCAACACCGGCTGGCTGGAGCTGATCGGCAAGGATAACAAACAGTTCCTCGACGTCGAGCCCGGCATCGGCATGGACGCCGCGAAATGGCTCGCCGACCAGGGGATCGTCGCGTTCGGCGGCGACACGTGGGCGTCGGAGGTCTATCCGAATCCGCACACGCGGGACGAATTCCCGATCAACCAGTACATGCTCGCGAAGCGCGGCATCTACAACCTGGAACTGATCGACAGCCGCGCGCTGGTGCGCGACAAGGCGTGGGAATTCCTGTTCGTGCTCGGCCAGCCGCTGTACGTCGGCTCCACGCAGGTCAACATCAACCCGGTCGCGATCCGCTGATCCGGCGAGCCACGCGCCAACCGGTTGCCGGAGAGCGCACATGAGCATCACGCTCCTCTCCCGCCCGGGTTTTGGCACTGCGCCGCCGGGCAACATGTATCGGGACATCGCGCACGAAGCAGCACTGGCCACGATCGGTGGCGCCGCCTTTTTTCAAGGAAATGAACATGAGCACGCAAGCATCGAAACTCGCCCTCGTCACCGGCGGCTCGCGCGGCATTGGCCGTGCAACGTCGTACGAACTGGCGCGACAGGGTTACATCGTCGCGGTTCACTATCGCGCCGACCGCGCGGCGGCTGAACAGACGCTCGCCGGCATCCTCGAACTCGGCGGCCGCGGCCTGGCGATTCAGGCCGATCTCGACGATCCGGACGGCGTCACCACGCTGTTCGACGCGCTCGACCGCGCCGTCGCGGAACAGGACCTGCCGGCGACGCTCGACGTCCTCGTCAACAATGCCGGCGTTGCCGACGGCGGCACGCTGGACGACACGTCGATCGAGCTGTTCGACCGCCAATTCACGCTGAACGTGAAAGCGGTGTTCTTCACGACGCAGCAGGCCGTGAAGCGCATGCCGCGCGGCGGCCGGATCGTCAACCTGTCGAGTGTGCTGTCGAGCCGCGTGTTCGAAGCGGGCGGCAACTTCAGCGCGATTTCCGCCTATGCCGCGTCGAAGGCGGCCGTCGATACATTGACGCGTCACTGGGCCGTGGAACTCGGACCGCGCGGGATCCTCGTCAATGCCGTCGCGCCAGGGCCGGTGGATACCGACATGAATGCAGCATGGTTGCGAACGGACGACGGGCGTTCGACGATGATCGGCGCCAGTCCGCTCGGCAGAGTCGGCAAACCCGAGGATATTGCAGGCGTCATCGGTTTCCTGGTCAGCCCGGCATCGCAATGGACAACTGGCCAGGTCATCGATGCGAGTGGCGGGTACCGCCTCTGAACGACCGGCTGCCCGCCGACAACGAGTACGACGGTCTCGACGCACACATGGCGCGTGTTTGCGTTGGCAGGGGACCAATCGCACGTGTACGCGCGGGGTCCCCTGCCAAACGCGAAGACAAAAGCTGTTTGCCACACGCCGGTGGCCGGCTGCGCATCGAATGTGTCGGAGTCCAGATACATGCGCTTCAGCATACCGGGCACGCGCCGCCCTGTCCGATGCAGATGCCGACCCGGTCCCGCATTACTTGTCGCCGAGTGACATCCGCCACAACTCGTAGCGCTCGCTGCCGCGCGCGACCATGCCGGCAACATGATCGCTCAGCGCGCTGGATGTGAAGACCAGATCGCCGTTCGGATGAATGGCGGGCGTATCGGGCCAGTGCACACCGTCGTCGGACGCGATCAACGACATCGATCGGGTATGCGGATCGTACTTCACGATACCGTTGCGCGTCACATCGGTGATGTAGAGCGCGCCCTGCGGGTCCGTCACGATTCCGTCCGTGTTGCCGCCGACCCGGCCGAGATCGCGAATCTCCATTGCGATCTGCTCGTCGGTTACATCGGCGCGGCGCAGGATGGCCGTCGGAGCGGAATAGGCGTGCGTGCCCGTCGTCACCGTCCAGTACAACGTCCCGCCGTCCGGCGACAGTGCAATACCGTTGACGCCGATCAGCAGCGGCTTGCCCGGCCATACTTCAACGCCATGGGCAACGACCTTCACGCCCGCTTCGACCTGCAAACTCGGATGCCTGTCCAGCACACGCCGTGCGGTACCTGAAGCAAAGTCGACGACGATCAGGCCCACCCTGTTGTGGGGCGCACTGCGCGAGCCACTGTCCGAAACGTACGCAATGCGCCGCCGTTCGTCGACCACGATGTCGTTGAGGAAACTGCCGGCGCGATCGGCCACGCCGTCGAGGCCGATGCGTTTCACGATTCGTCCCGACTTCAGATCGAACACCACGATTTTCTGGGCGCCTGCAGGCGCTTCGGATTCGCCGGCAACAAATCCCATGTCGAGCGCCCATAGCCAATCATGGGTCCGGTCGACGTAAAAACCCAGCACGTTACGCAGATGCTCGCCCGGTGCGGTCGAGATGGCGTTGCCGTCCATCGACGGAAATGGCGTCAGTCGCGCCGGGCCGGTCGTCGCTCGCGTATCCAGCCTGCTGAGCGTCGCCGGCGCCGACGCGGCGACGAAGCGCGGCGTACTCACATAGGCGGCACCGCGTGCGTCGAAATGAAGCCCGGCGATCGGCGCATCGGCCGAACCGGCAAACGGCGCGGGATCCGCACCGTCTCCCGGGGTCTCCCAACTGACGCCCGCATAGCTTCGCCAGCGCTCGAGCCGGGTATCGGCCGCCGCAGTCGCGGCAATCGCGCTACTGATAATGGCAATTGCGAAGGCAAATGCCGTAACTCGTCTCGAGTGCTTGACCATGATGAGGGGTGTCGAAGCACCTGTTCAGAGAATCGACCGGAAGGTGCCGCCTTCGACGCGCACCGCCGCGCCGTTGGACGCCGCGCCCAAAGGACTGGCCAGCAACGCCACCATCGCGGCAATCTCGTCGGCCTCGATCATGCGGGCGATCAGGGAACTCGGACGATACGTGTCGAAGAAGTGGGACTCGATTTCCGCATCGGTCATGTCGGGTCGCGGCGCGGTCTGCCGCAAATACGCGACGATGCCTTCGGAGCGCGTGGCGGACGGCAGGACGCTGTTGACGGTCACGCCCGTCCCCTTCGTCAGTTCGGCCATGCCGCGCGAGACGGCGAGCTGAGCCGACTTGCTGACACCGTAGTGCACCATGTCCGGCGGCGTGAACGCCCCGACTTCGCTGGACATGAAGATGACACGCCCCCAGTTCTTCGCCAGCATGCGCGGAAAGTAATGACGTGACAGCCGTACGCCCGACATGACGTTGACGTCGATCATGCGCAGCCAATCGTCATCGGTGATCTCGGCGAACGGCTTGGCTTCGTAGTAGCCGAGATTGTTCACGAGAATATCCGTCTCCGGCTGACCCTCGATCAGTTCCGCAACACCTCGCTCGCCGCTCACATCCGCGACGATTCCGCGTACGCTGCCGCGCTGCGCAGCAGCGGAGAGCTCGGCGACGGCCGCGTCGAGCTTGTCACGATGACGCCCCGTGATCGTGACCGACACACCCTCGCCGGCCAACGTTCGCGCGATAGCCATGCCAATGCCGGCAGTGGCGCCCGTGACGATGGCGGTTTTGCCTTCAAGTTGCAGATCCATGTCGTGTTGCTCCTTTACATCGTTGAAGAACCGGCGACGCCGATCCATTGCGTGGCGTCACTTCAGCCGCTTCAGCATCGCGCCCGCGACGTCGAGTGCGGAGGCTGGATTCTGGCCGGTGATCAATTCCCGATCGGTCACCATGTGCGCGGTAAACGGCACCTCGTTGCTGCTATAGATTCCGCCGGCCTGTTGCAGCGCGGTCTGCGGATAGAACTTCATCGCTCCGCCGCCGAGCAGCCCTTTGGCCTGCTCCTCTTCCGCGTTGCTGATCACCGTCATGCGGTAACCGGCATAGATCCACTTCGGGGGGCCGTCGGCTGCGTTCCCGGCGGCGAGCCTTCGCGTAAAGCCCGGCGCGTCCGGCAGGGTCGACAGCAGCGCAATCGGACCGTGGCAGACGAGCGCCGTGGTCTTGCCGCGCGCGTGAAAATCGGCCAGCAGTCTGCCCACTGCGGGGCTAGTCGACAGATCCTGCATCGGCGCGTGGCCGCCGGGCACATAGACGGCATCGAAGTGCCCGTAACCGATCTGCTCCACCCGCGACAGGCTGATCACGGGAGAATGCGTGCGCGACGTGATTTGCAGCTTGTCGAGCAACGCCCGGTGGTCGCGCATCGCCTTTTCGTCGCCGTTGAAGTACATCTTGTCGGCAGACGTGGCATCCATCGTGGGCGCCTTGCCCTCGGGCGTCGCGAAGGTCAGCTGATGGCCAGCATCCAGCAGGGCCTTCACCGGCTGCATCAGTTCGTTCAGGTAGAAACCCGTCGCGAAGACCTTGCCGTCCTTCAGGTCGAGGTGATCGGAATCCGACAACACCACGAGCACGTTGGCAGCGTGAGCGCCGTACGCTGCCATGCCGAGCAGGGCGACAACGGCGAGCTTGCGCATCGAATGCATGGCTTTCTCCATGGGGGAATTTCAGGCCTGTCCTGAACGGTTCAGCAACAGGTAGCGGATCGCCGCGCCGACACCGGAAGCCGACTGCGGGTTCTGGCCGGTCACGAGACGTCCGTCGACGACGACCTTCGCCGTCCAGTTCGGTACGGGATGGTGAAGCGCGCCGCGCTGCGTCAACGTGCTCGCGAGCAGGAACGGCACGACGCGATCGAGTTGGACCGCGCGTTCCTCTTCATCCGTGAACGCGCTGAGATTCTTGCCGGCGACCAGGTAAGTCCCGTCGCCGAGCGTCACATCGACCAGCGCCGCCGGACCATGACATACCGCGCCGACCACGCCACCCGCCTCGTACACCGCGCGCGTAACCTTTTGCACGTCCGCGTTGCCGGGAAAATCCCACATCGCGCCGTGGCCGCCGGCAAAGAAGACCGCGGCATATTTCGACGCGTCGACATCGCCCAGTCGCTGCGTGTGGCGCAGCGCGTCGCGAAAAGCGCTGTCGTTCCAATAGCGCGCGTTGACTTCATCCGTCAGATCAAGACCATCGACGGGCGGCTCACCGCCCTGAATCGACGCGAATTCGACCGGAATACCCGCCGCGTCGAGTTCGGCCAGCGGATGCGTCACTTCGCCGAGATAAAAGCCGGTCGGCTCGCCGGTCGCGCCTTTCGTCGCGTGGCTCGTGAGTACGAACAGCACGGACAAGTCCTGCCGGTCGCGATGTTCACTATTCATGGTTCGCTCCTCGATTTCAGTGGGTGACCCGATGACGAGTCACAACGCGCCCACTTTATTTAGCTCAATTGAGGAGATAAACTCGGTCAAAAGTAAATCTTCTGTTCTCTGGAGGACAAGATGGGGCGAAGATTCGACCATCTCGGTGATGTGGAAGCGTTCGTCACCGTGATCGAAAAAGGTTCGATGACCGCGGGCGCGGTGGCCCTGGGCAGCACGCCGTCGGTTCTGAGCCGCGCCATTACGCGCCTGGAGACGCGGCTGGGCGCGCAGTTGCTGCGTCGTTCGACGCGACGGTTGAGCCTGACGGAGCAAGGCAGGCTCTATCTGGAACAATCGCGCGCGGCGTTCTTGCTGATCGACGACGCCGAGCGGGCCATTCAGGGGCAAGACGGCGCGCTGACCGGTCATGTCCGGCTCAGCGTACCGACGACGTACGGACACTATCGTCTGCCGCCCCTCCTTCGGCGCTTCACGCAGCAACACCCGCAAGTTCGCGTGGAGCTGAACATCGCCAACCGAAACGTGGATCTCGTGGCCGAAGGTTTCGACCTGGCGATCCGGCTCGGTGAATTGCCCGACAGTGGCCTGGTCGCGCGCAAGCTCGAGGATGCGGCGCTGTGCCTGGTCGCGTCGCCCGATTACGTCGCCCATGCAGGCATGCCGGACAACGTGGCGGATCTGGCGCGCCACCTGTGCTTGCCGTTCATGCTGCCCAGCAGCGGCCGTATCGCACCCTGGGTGTTCCTGGACGGCGGCCAGGAGATCGACTGGCTACCGCCTTCGAACGTCGCAATCTCGGACGACGTGCTGGGTGTCGTTTCGATGGCGCAGAGCGGCGCCGGCATCTGCCAGACCTATGACTTCATTGTTCGGGATCGGGTCCGGGCCGGGCATCTCGTCGAACTGCTGCCCCACCTTCGCGGTCGCTCACGGCCGTTTTCGGTGATCTATGCGCCGCATCGCCGTTTGTCCGCCGCCTCGCGTACGCTGATCGACATGCTGGTCGCGTCTACCGCCGATTCATGAGGATCGCAAACAGGCGGTGGCTGTCTGTCCTGGTGTTGCAATACATGCCAACGTGAAGCGATATCCGGGCGTCGTACAGCTCGGATCAATCCTGCTTCCCTGAACATGCTGCTTGTCGACCCGCGCGCCGGTGCAAGACACGTCGTTTGCACCGCTGCTTGCACAAGCACGTCACCTCGACGATCCGATCGACTCCGGCGCTCGGGTTGCGCGATCCGCGCCGCGCAGCGGCCGCGCATCCCGTGCGCGAACATGACGGGCCGATCCGACAGCCTGCGATCGCGGGAAACTATCGCAGAAACGGCGCCAATGCTTCGGAAGCTTCGGAGAACCGCTGCTCGAGGAAGTCGAGCAAGGTGCGCACGCGCGGCGCCATGTAAAGCGTTCGTTGAAAGAGCGCGTTCACGGGCACGTCCGGGCAGCGCCACTCCGGCAGGAGCAGCTTGAGCCGCCCGGCCTGAAGATCGGCGCCGATGTCCCAGATCGACTTCATTGCCACCCCGCGACCCTCCATCGCCCATTCGCGGGCAAGCGAACCATCATTGGTCTGACGTGAACTGTCGAGCGGCGCGGTGAACAACGCGGTCTCCCCGTCGCGCGCGAAACGCCAGTTGTTCGCCGCGCCGGCCGCCGAAGAAAGCACGATGAATCGATGCTCGCGCAAATCGTCGGGATGGTTCGGCATGCCGTGCTCGGCGATGTAGTCGGGCGACGCGCATAGCGCGCGGCGATTGTCGGCCATGCGCTTGGCGACCATCGAGCTGTCCGCCGGCACGCCGAACCGGATCGCGAGATCGATATCGTCCTGCAGCAAGTGCGACAGCGAATCCGAGAGCACGAGCGTCAGTGTGACGTTCGGATGGCGTTCGTTGAATGCGTCGAGCCATCGACGCAGCACGGTGCGCCCGAAATCGGAGGTGGCCGATACGCGCAACGCGCCGCTCACCGATGCCCGTCCGGCCTGCAACGCCGCGCGCGCATCTTCCAGCGTTTGCAGCGCGTGCTGGCAGTGTACGAGATACATACGGCCTTCATCCGTGAGGCGCAGCTTGCGGGTCGAACGCTCGAACAGCTGAGTATGGAGTTCTCCCTCGAGCTTCACGAGCCGGGCGCTCGCCGCGGCGGGGGACAGTCCGAGCTTTCTGCCGGCCGCCGAAAGGCTGCCTTGGCTTGCTGCTTCAACGAAAAGGCGAATGTCACCGAGATTGTCCATGATCGCGTCACGCGAAAAGAATGTTGGGTTGAGCCGCGCGATGCCCCGCGTGGGCCCGGGCATGGTAACGCGATGCGGACCGACGAAGGAAAGGCCGACCGGCAGGATCGGCCCCCGGCCCGCTTACTTGGCGACCACGCCGAGCTGTTGCAGGAACGTCAGGTTGTCTTCGAGATGCCAGTTGTCGGTGATCTTGCCGTCGCGAATGCGATAAATGTCCGTGGCGATGAAGTCGACCACCTGCCCCTTCCCCTGCACGCCGTTGAAGGTGCCGGTGAAGTGACCGGTGAAGTGCAGATGGGTGACGACGCGGTCGCCGGCGACGATCATCTGTTCGACCTCGGCGTGGACGTCCGGCACGGCACGATGGAAGCCCTTCGATGCCGCCAGCGGCCCGGCGATGCCCTGCGGCCGGCCGGCGGGCAACGTGCGGTCCGTGAAATCGGCCGCCAGCGCCTCGCGGGCCTGAGCCTCGTCGCCCGTGCTCCAGAAGGTATCGTAAAGGCGTGCCGCGCGGATCTGTTGCTCGGCCTGCTGCTTCGAGAGGCTCTTGTCGACGATCAGCGTTTTCGGCTGCACGAGATCGTCGCCGGTCGCAGCGACAGCAGGCAATGCGGCAGCGGCAGTGGCGGCGGCCAGCGCGATGCGGGAAACGGCGGAAAGGACGGTGCGGGTTTTCATGACAGGCTCCTTGAGTGTGAGCTCGATGCTCGATGCTCGATGCTCGATGCTCGATGAACGGATTGAATCCGGCAGGGGTGCGACTTGGGTGATTCAGGCTGGGGAACGGGCGGTGCGATTCGCTTGTGCAGTCTCGCGTCGATCGAGCCGGGACGCGAACGCGGTCACCGCAATGGCCAGCAACGTCACGGCGGCGGCCACGAGCGGCAGCGTGTCGAGAGGCTGCCCGTGCGAAAGTGCCAGGCCGCCGAGCCACGCACCCATCGCATTCCCCACGTTGAACGCGCCGATGTTGAGCGTCGACGCGAGGTTCGGTGCGCTCGCGGCCTTGCTCAGCACGCGCATCTGCAGGCCCGGCACCGTCGCGAATGCGGCAATGCCCCAGACGAAGATCGTCACGACCGATGCCACGGGGTGATGCATGGTGCGACTGAACATCACCATGATCGCGACCAGCAACACGAACACGCCCATCAACGCCCGCATCACGCCGCGATCCGCAAGCTTGCCGCCGAGCGCATTGCCGATGGCCAGGCCGATGCCGAACAACACGAGAATCTTCGTCACGCCGCTCGGCGCGAATCCGCTCATCTGCTCGAGCACCGGCGTGATATAGGTGAACACCACGAACATGCCGCCGAAGCCGAGCACGGTCATCAGCAGGGCGAGCCATACCTGCGGGTTCTTCAGCACGCCGACTTCGTGCGCAAGGCTCGCGGACTCTGCTTCATGCGTTCTCGGCACAAGCATCACCAGAGCCAGTGCAGCGAGCACGCCTGCGCCGGCGACGGCCCAGAACGCAGCACGCCAGCCGAGCATTTGGCCGATGAAGGTGCCGAGCGGCACGCCAAGCACGTTGGCGAGCGCAAGACCGGTAAACATCAGTGCGACGGCGCTCGCACGCTTGTCCTGCGGCACGAGCGACGCGGCAACGACCGACCCGATGCCGAAGAACGAACCATGCGCGAACGAAGTGACGACGCGGGCGATCATGAGGCTCGTGTAACCCGGCGCGACCGCGCACAGAATATTGCCGACGATGAAGATCCCCATCAGCTGCAGCAGCGCCCACTTGCGCGGCATACGGCTCGTGAGCACGGCGAGCAAAGGTGCACCGACGGCGACACCCAGCGCATAGCCGCTCACGAGCAGCCCGGCCGACGGGATGGAAACCGAAAGCGACTGCGCGACATCGGGCAGGATGCCCATGATGACGAATTCCGTGGTGCCGATGGCGAAGGCGCTCAGGGCCAGCGCGAGAATGGGAAGTGGCATGGCTGTCTCCGGGAAGGCGGCGAAACCGCAGTGGATGCGCAGCCATTCTGCTTGCCACCGTGCCGATTGATAATTGGCCTCCGTCTTGAATTATTTTCAATCCAGACAAGAAAGTCGGCGGCATGACGGCACGCTCTGATCAGTTCCCCGATCCTTCTTCGCCGGTCAACGCGTCAATCAGCGCACGCACGCGAGCGGGCCTCGTACGCGCGCCGGGCATCACGAGATTGACGGGCAGCGGCGCGGGACGACAGGTCGGCAACACTTCCACGAGCGCGCCGCTGCGCAGGTGGGCTTTGGCGAGAAACTCGGGGAACTGTGCGAGGCCCGCACCAAGCGCGGCAGCTTCGGCGAGCGCTTCACCGTGGTTGATGCAGAAGCGGGATTCGATGGTCAGCGCGACCGTTCGCCCGTGTTCGACGAACTCGAGCGGCCGGTCGCGGCCCGTGGTCGGCATGCGAAACGCAATGAGGCGATGTTTCCGCAAATCGTCAACCGCACGAATCGTCGGGTTGGCCGCCAGGTAATCCGGATGCGCGCACAGGATCAGCGCCTCTTCGCCGATGCGACGGGCGGCCAGCGAAGCGTCGTTCAGCGTACCGAAACGTACTGCTGCGTCAATCCCGGCGCCACGACTGCGCACTATCTGCTCGTGTGCTCGCCGGCGGGCTTCGATCGCTTCGTCCGACCTGTTCCGATACGTACGACGGCGCTGCGGTGCCTGCACCGCCCAGCGACGCGGCGAAGACTCGCATGCGCGACGCGGCAGGCCGGTTCGGCATCGTCCTCGTCCCCCCTCCCGCGCAGCACTGACACATCGCACGACGGCCGCGCGGAGCCAGGGTTCATGCGCTGCCGGTCCGGCAATTCGAGCGGCTTCGCACGATCGAACCGGTGCGGAGCCGCTCGGGCAGCCCGCTAGATCGTCTCGCTTTCGCGTACCGTAATCGGGCTTTGCAGTACGAACCGCGCAATGTCGTCCTTGCGCATGAACGCAACGCCGGGATGGCTCTTCGCATAACGCAGGAACGCATCCCATGCACGCGTCATCTGCGGCGTTCCGCTGATACGATCATGCGCGCTGATCGACATCATGCGTCGACGCGTTCCCGCTTCCTCGTACAGCTGATCGAAGTCGAACTTGATCTGTTCGAGGAATTTGTCCGGCGAGTAATTCCGGCCCTCCACCAGCAGGATGTCGTTATTGCGCAGCGTGTACGGAACGACGACGAAATCCTTGCCGTTGACCTGTTCGATGAACGGCTCGTCGCGGCTCGTATCGTCGATGTGATACACGTAGCCGAGTTCCTGCAGCAGCGACAGCGTGTTCGGCCCGCGTCGCAGCCAGTTCGCGTTGTAGCCGATCGGGCGTTGGCCCGTCACCGCCTCGACCATCGATCGCGCCTGGATCAGGAATTCGCGTTCCTGCGGTCGCGACATCGCATACTGCGCGTTCCACGTCGGCCCGTGGCCCGACGCTTCGTGGCCGCGCGCCACGATTTCGCGCGCAACCTGCGGATGCCGCTTCGCCGCCTCGCCGATCATGTGTGTCGTCACCTTCACGTCATGCCGATCCCACAGATCCAGCATCCGGGGAATCCCCTCGCGATACCCATACGCAAACCATGCTTCCGCGGCAAGATCGGCGGGCACGCTCGCCGGAAAATCGACTTTCGGGAACGGATTGTCGGCGCCCTTCGGCGGCTGTCCGCCCGCCTCGAACTGCATCGAGATCGAAATGACCAGCCGCGCGCCGTTCGGCCAGAATTCACCCTGCCTGGGCGCGGCTACCGGGTTCGATCGGGGGCCGCCCGTTTGCGCATCGGCCGGCGCGGATTGAAGCATCGCACCGACGGCGAACGCGCCTGCGCCGATGCCGGCCTTGGTCAGGAAGGAACGGCGCGTCGGCTGATCGGGCGTCTGCTCGACCGGATCACGATCCGCTTGATCGACTTGAATTGCCATGGACAATCTCCTCATGACGCGCAAGCGCGTCTGTCGCATCGCAACGCGATGCATGATGACGAATGAACGGGTGTTGAATGTCACGCAGACTGGTGCGCGTACAACGAATTTTCGGCAATCAGTCCCATTCTGAAAATGGGCCCTGAAATGAATAGACTTTCAATCCGGACCAAAAAATCGGTGTTCCGTCGAGATACGACGAGCCATCTCGGTCTATCGCTCTTCAACGCATCGATACCCTTCGGTAAATGACGGTGAGCGCCATCGCCGCCGAAGCGCTCAGCGCCAGCAGCAGGGTCGGCGCCATCGCATCGTGATGGCGATCCTTCAACCATCCGAACACGATCGGCCCCGCAAAACCCGCCAGGTTTCCGAAACAATTGATCGTCGCGATCCCTGCCGCCGCGGCCGCGCCGGTCAAGCGCATGGTCGGCAGGTGCCAGAACAGCGGCAACGCGGTCAGCGTGCCCGCAGCGGCCAGCGAGAGCCCCGCGATCACGGCAGGCAGAACGCCACTGAACAATGCGCTCACGACGAAACCGGCCGACGCCACACACGCGCCTCCTGCAACATAGGCCGCCCAGTTGCCGCCACGGTCCGCGCGACGGGCGCCGATATTCATCGCCAGCACCGCAATCAGGTAGGGAATCGCACTGCAAAGGCCGATCCACGACAGATTCGTCAGCCCCGTGTCCTTGACAAGCGTCGGGAGCCAGAAGCCGATCCCGTACAGACCGACGAGAAGCAGGAAATAGATCGTCGTCAGCAACGCCATCTCCGATGCCGACAACCGGTGTGAATGCCGCGCATCCGCGGCATGACCTGCGTCGACATCGAGGCCTCGCGATACCGCATCCGCCTCTTCCGGCGACAGCCAGCGCGCATCCGCCGGACGGCTCGGCAACAGATAATGCACGGCGAGCCCCACGCCGACCGTCGGCAGGCCTTCGATCACGAACGTCCATTGCCATCCGGACAGCGCCCCGATGCCGTCGAGATGCGTCATGATCCAGCCCGACAACGTGTTGCCGACAATGCCTGCGACCGCCGTCGCGCTCATGAACAACGTCGTCATCCGGCCGCGCCGGTGAGCAGGAAACCAGTAGGTCAGGTACAGCACGATGCCGGGGAAAAATCCGGCCTCCGCGACGCCGAGCAGAAACCGCTGCAAATAGAACGTGGCGGGAGAATGCACCCACGCCGCAGCCGCCGAGACGATGCCCCAGGTCACCATGATGCGGGCGATCCACAAGCGCGCGCCCACCCGATGCAGCAGCAGGTTGCTCGGCACTTCGAACAGAAAGTAGCCGACGAAGAATATGCCGGCGCCGAGACCGTAGACGGTGTCGCTCAATCCCAGCTCGCCCGCCATCTGCAGTTTCGCGGCCCCGACGTTGACCCGGTCGAGATACGCAAGAACCTGTGCAACCAGAAGCAACGGCATCAGCTTCCAGCCGATGCGCCGATAAAGTGCGTCGAGATCCTCAGGCGACCTGTCTGCCGACATTGCCTTTCGTTCGTCGGGTGTATCGCACCCGGTGCTGCGCGTGATGTCCATTTCTGTCTCCATGAATTCTTGTCGACGCGGGCCGCGTCATGCCGACGCGCCGGTCTCGGAGCGGGTGCCGTCACGAACCGTCTTGATGTAAGGCGCACCGCTGAAATCGCAGACGAGTACGCAGCACTGCCAGCCGAACGCCGGTTCGATACGCTCGACGGCATCTCGCACGACGTCGTGAATCAATCTCCCCATGTCGTGCAGTACCGGCTCGCTCCTGGGCTTCGTCAGCAAGAGCCTGATGACGATGAATTCGTGCGTCGGGTCATCGCCGGACAGGAACTGATCGGCCGTATAAACACGACTCTTCAGTTCAGCGAGCAACGCGTGCCCTTGCGCGGCGAGCCGTTCGTGCAACGACCCCATCAGCGACCGGAAATCGACCCGGCGCGCAATGTGGGGCGTGGATTCGATGATCAGATGCGGCATCTCTTCACCTCCGTTGAAAGAATGCATCGACGGGAGGTTAGGATTCGGTGCGCCTGATGTAAATTAATGTTTTGCGTATCGATTCATCAGGATTTGTTATGCATTCAGCAATCGATCTTCGCCTGCTGCGCAGCTTCATTGCAGTCGCACGCACCGGCAGCGTGACGCGAGCCGCCGCTCGGCTGCACCTCACTCAACCCGCACTGTCCCAGCACCTGCGCGAGCTGGCGGACCTGCTCGACGTGACGTTGTTCGATCGGGTGGGCCGCGGCATCCTGCTGACGCAGGCCGGCGCGGATCTGTTCGCGGAAGTCGAGCCCATCCTGTCGAAACTCGACGTGACGCTGGCCAATGTCCGAAACCGCTCGCGCGAAGTTCACGGCGCGTTGCGCATCGGTGCGATCGACACCTACGCGCGATCGCTCGTCATGCCGACGATTTCGGCCCTGCTCGCACGACACCCGCAGTTGTACGTGTCCGTTCACGAACTTCCGGCTGCGGCGATCGACCAGGGGCTGGTGGAGAATGAACTGGACATCGGCGTGTCGTTCTCCCACCTGTCGAATGCGGACGTCGAGCAGAGAACGTTGTTCACCGAACGGCTGGCGCTGGTGCGTCGATCCACCCAACGCAAGGTCCGGAATACCGTCAGCCTGCGGGAAGTGGCGACTCATCCGCTCGCGCTGCTGAATCGGACGTTCGCGATGCGCGGGCAGATCGACGCCGCATGTGCTGGCGCAAACATTGCGCTGGACGTTCGGGTCGAGGCGGCCAATGTCGACTCGCTGATACGGCTCGTCGAGAGCGCCGATTACGCGACAATCGCGAGTCCACTGGCGATTCCGCACCGCTCGAGGATCGTGACGGCGACGATCGTGGACGATGGCCTGTCGCGCATCGCCGCGTTGCGCTGGCGTCGCGGCAAGACCTTCACGCCTGCCATGGAACGTTTTGAAGAAGCGTTGTCGCGGACGATCCGCTCGTCCGGCCTCGACATGCCGGGCAACGATTCGGCACGCGCATCGGCGCCATCCCTGCCTCCGGGCACCAGAAAGCGCTAGCGGCTTCCTGAACACGCGTGCGCCCCAAAACGCGGGCGGCGCAGACGCAAACGCTCGCCCGCGCGCTCGAGATCAACCGACGACGCACATGGCACATGGAATTCGGGCGCGAGCGTTCGGACAACCTGCGACGAATCGGGGATCGCACCTCAACCGCCCGGGCCGCTACGCGATCGCGCCGCCGCCGTCGACCAGCACCGTCGAACCGGTCGCGTACGGGGTCGACGCGAGGTAGAGCACGGCGTTTGCAACGTCCTCCGGTTGACCGACACGGCCGGCCGGCAGTCGCGCCGCAGCGCCTTCGTACATCCTGTCGCGCGCCTCCGCATCGAGCTTCGACCAGAGCGGCGTCGCGATCAGGCCCGGGGATACCGTATTCACCCGCACGGGCGACAGCTCGAGCGCAAGCCCCCGCGCCAGCGATTCAAGCGCCGCGTTGATCGCGCCTTGCAGGACCGAGGTCTTGCTCGGCCGCACGCTCAGGAAGCCCGACACGAACGTCAGCGACCCGCCCTGCCGAATGCGTACGGCCCGCGCGACGCGATAGGCGCCCCAGAACTTGCTGTCCATCGCCGCGTAGGCATCGGCGAGTTCGAGACCACGCACCGGCCCCGTGGGGGTCTGCGCGGCCGACACGACAACGTGGTCGAATTCGCCCGCCGAATCGAAAAACGCACGTACGCTCGCGACGTCGGTCGTGTCCATGACACCGGTTCGCACGCCGTGACCTATCCTCGCTGCGCTCTCCGCCAGCTTGGCCGCGTCGCGCGACGCGATCGTCACGCTTGCCCCGTGCTCCGCAAAGGCCCGCGCGGTCGCTTCGCCGATCCCGGAGCTTCCGCCGACCACCAGCACGTTTTGTCCATCGAGTTTCATCGTTTGCTTCCTCCGATCAAAAGCGTGTTCCCGAGCGCGAAGCAGTGCCCGTCGCACGCATCAAATGTTCTGAATGCCGCTTTGCGGCAAAAGGTTGTCAGCCACCCGCGCCGAATCGGCGCTGTCGCCGTGCATGTCACCGCCGAACAACGTGTCGCCGGCGAAGTCGGCAAGCACCATTTCTCCGAAAGACGACGCGACTGATCGGGTCATCGATTCGGAATCCCGATCTGCTCATCGGCAGCAAGTGTCGTCACGAATTCGACGGAAACACCCGGCGCAATGGACACGAACAACTGAAGCTCATTGGACAACGGTACTTCACTCAACGAGTAGTCGATCCGCCTGCTGGTCAGTCGATCGATCAACGTCGCCCATTCGCGGCGTGTGTCGACGCGAAGCGCAATGTGATCGATGCGCGGCGCGCTACGGCCTTCGTTCGCGGGAAGCGTGGCGCGCGTGACATGAATCATCGGGCGGCTATCGAGGTACAGCCAATAGCCATCCACCCTGAACGGCGGTCGAGGCCCGCTATCAAGACCGACAACCTCATCAAAAAAGCGGCGTGTACCGTCAATGTCATCGGTCACGATGGTGGCGTGGTCGAAATGCATGCTTCGTGTCCATGCGAGAAAATCCTGTACGCATTCTGTCGCACGTCGGTCGATCTTGATAATTGGCTTCGCCATTGAATGATTTTCAATGACGACAGGAAGGTGGGGGCTGCGGGTTGCTCGGGGTCGCGGTTTCGTCGCACGCAAGCGGATTCACGAGACAAGAGGTAACCATGGCGTCATGCGGGCGCACGGCTTCGGCAATGATGTGAAGGTTCTCGGCCACCTCTCCGGTGGTCGGCATCGCGCCGCCGTACGTCGGAAGCGCACGCATTCAGTTGGTTTTCGAGGGAGGCACTCGACGTCTTGCACCTGCCGAGGGCTGACCGGCATCAGAACGGCAGCGGGATGTACGCCACCGATGATCGGTACTCGCGAACCGCATTCGCCGCGCAGCGGCCACCGTGGACGGTGGCCGCTCATACGGCGCGAGCGGCGAGCGGCGAGCGGCGAGCGGCGCCCGATCCTACGGCACCTGCGGCGCATCGCGCAGCACGGCGCGCAGCGCGGTATCGAAAGGCGTCGCGTGATCGATCCCGGCGGCGCGCACGCGCGATGCGTCCAGATGGCAATCGTACGGGCGCGGCGTCGCGTCGGTCGGCTGGTCGATCCGCTTGAGCGCGGCTTCGATGCCGAGCGCGGCCGCGATCCGCTGCGCGATGTCGTACTTCGTCATCGGCTCCTCGCCCGACCAGTGACGGATGCCCGTGATCGACGCCCCCGCCAGATGGCGCAGCGTCAGGTCGCGGATCACGTCCGCAACGTCCGGCGTATACGTCGGGTAACGGATCGCCCATGCGTCCATGCCGACCGCGTCGGCACCCGGCCGCGCGGACGCGGCGATCGCCGGCACGAGGCTCGTGACGGCCGATTCGCTCCAGTCGACGATCGGGCCGTAGAGCAGCGGCAGGCGCAGCACGCACGACAGCGGCGACGCGGCGAGGAGTGCCGCCTCGCCTTCCAGCTTCGTGCGGCCGTAGATGTTCAGCGGATTCGGCGCGGCGTCCTCACGGTACGGGGCCGCCTTGCCGTCGAAGACGTAGTCGGTGGAGAGGCCGAGCGTCCATGCGCCGTGACGCGCGGCGAGTGCACCGATGCGGGCCGGCGCGGTGACGTTGATCGCGCGGGCAGCGGCCGGGTCGCGTTCGCAGACGTCCGGGCGACGCTCGGCCGCACAGATGATCACGGCGGCCGGTTGGCGGGTGGCGAAGAGGTGTTCGAGGGCCGGCTCGTCGAGGACGTCGAGTTCGGCGAGGTTTTCCGCGGGCAGCGCCAAGCGTTTTGCGCCTGCGCCTTGCGGGTTCCGGATGGTCGCGACGAGGTTCAACGACGATTCGCGGGCCAGGGACGCGGCAACCGCGCGGCCGAGAAGGCCGGCGGCGCCGATGAGGAGGACGGTCGGGAGGTCGGTCGACGAGGTCGGGTTTGGCATGGGTGGCAATCCAGGTGACTTGGGGGCGCGCGAAGTCGCGTTCGACGTTCGAGCCATGGTCGTGCGGAGGATAGCCGAGTATGACAGCCGGTACATCGTCGTGGCAGATCGGAGACCCCGTGACGGACGTGCGTCATGTGCGCAGCGCGCCGACAGACGGCGCCCGACACGGCGCACCGTCCGCCGGGACAACGCCGGTTCTGCGGACGACGTCGACGCACCGCGTGGGCGCCCCTGCGCGCTGGCGATCTGCGAAGCCGCCACGCCGCGATCATCGCCACAAAGCAAAACCCGGTGCGCTTCCGCGCACCGGGCCGTCACACCTGCAGGAAACTTCGTGCTGCCTTACTTCCGGTCGAGCGAATACCGCCCCGGCCCGGTCAGTGCGAGCAACAGCAGCCCGCCGATGATGCTCACGTTCTTGTAGAAGTTGATCATCGCCATGTATTGCTCCATCCCCTGCAGCGCCCAGTAGCGATGGCCGATCAGCGCGGTCGCGAGCGTATAGGCGGCGAACACCAGTGCGAGCGGACGCGTATAGAAGCCGACCGCGATCAGCAGGCCGCCGGCCAGCTCGACCGCCACCGCGATTGCGGCTGCCAGCTCGGGCGCCGGGTTCCCCGTCGACGCCATGTACGCGACCGTGCCCGAAAAGCCGCTCAGCTTCTGCCAGCCGAACAGCACGAACAGGATCATCAACAGTACGCGAGCCGCCAGCAGCAGCTCGTCCTTCTTCGACTCCAGCGAAACGTAACGCATAGCAATCACCCTTGAATTGACGGTTTGATGCGTCCGGTGCCGAAATGCGCCGGATCGGCGCGCCAGGTCGGCAACGAACCACTCCTCGCACGATCGGACAGCAAGCCGGCTGGCCCGCCGCCGAAGAATCCGTCTGGTCGCACCGTTCCTGGTGCGCTCCGGATCGGTTCTGGCGAAGCACGGGTGCAGTCTACTGTCTCCCAGCGAATCATCAATCCGTCTAAATATGATTCGCTGTCTCTCCAAAGTGGACAATCGAAGCCAACGACCCCGGTAGACAATGGCAGGCGGGCAACGCACATCACCCTGCTCCGTGTTTCAAGAACACGAAAATAACCGCTTATTTCAGGCGACGTGATTCGATCGATATGTTCAACCTCAATTGACACGAATCAGTCACAACCGCGCGTCACGGATGTTATTCATCACCATGGTTGATACGCAAATCATATTGATCTACTTCATTCCAGCAACTCGACCGACATTGCAATCGACGGCTCGTCCTGTTTCATAAAAAGACACATGACCCGGAAATACGCATTGGCAAACAAAAACGTTTCACGGGCATACGGGTTGATGTCACCAACCGCGTATGTCGTCCATCTGACAAGGATTTCATCCCGCTTCAGGCCAGAAATAGCGTCTTCCGCACACCACCGATCGACTCAGTGTTTAGCGGAGAATGCGAAAAAACCTCCATCAAACATTCATGCCGCCAGCAGTTTTTAAATATCGGCAACAATTCTTTAATAAATACAATCAAAGCGGTATGTTTACGGCAAAAAATCGCCGACCTTTAGGTCACACCGCTCCACCCCACTCCCGTCTGCATTTTTCTCAACAATCATTACAAAAAATGACCAAGTAATACCGATTTAAATATACGATAGCGCACGTCCTTACGTTTTCCCGACACTCCCGTGAACCCCGGAATGCGTCGCGCCGGAGACGGCCTGCAGGCGAATCGCCGCAGCCCGTCTCGGCAGCCGCTCGTCACGGGATCGCTTTTCAACCGGAGACCACCCATGGCAACGAACACGCCCGTGACCAGCGGCGCGAACGCAAACAGCCTGTTGCAACAGGCGGCGCAATCGATCATCAACGGCTCGACCGGCAATCCGTCGATGGACATCGGTTCGCTCGTCAAGACGCTGGTCAATGCGAAGACGGCCGGCCGGGCCGCGGCGCTGGCCGCGTCGCAGGCAACCGGCACCACGCAGATCTCCGCATTCGGCGCGCTGTCGTCGGCGCTGGGTGCGCTCGAGGCGGGCCTCACGTCGCTGACGAATGGCGGGTTGCAGTCGACCTTCACCGCGGTCGCGAGCGGCAAGGGCCTGACCGCGACGGCGGGTGCGGGCGCGGTGGCCGGCACCTACACGATCGGCGTCACGCAGATCGCGACCGCGCAGGCGCTGGCTTCGTCGGGCTTCGACGGGAGCAAGGCGCTCGGCACCGGCACGCTGACACTGTCGCTCGGCAGCCAGTCGTTCAAGGTCGACGTCAACGGCACGAACAACACGCTGTCGGGCATCGCGGCCGCGATCAACTCCGCATCGAACAATCCGGGGATCAGCGCGACAGTCATCAACGGCACCGACGGCGCACACCTCGTGCTCGCGTCGTCGAAGACGGGCTCGGCAAACGCGATCAGCGTCGCGGTCGGCAACGTGGCCAACGACAACGGGCTGTCGAATCTCGGCGTCACGTCGACGGCCGACACGGCCGGCGGCGCGTCGAAGATCGATTCGGCGAACAGCGCGGCCGCGTGGCGGCAAAGCGCCGTCGCGCAGGACGCAAAGTTCACGCTCAACGGCATCGCGTCGACCAGCGCGAACAACGCGGTATCGGGTGTGCTGAGCGGCGTCACGCTGAACCTGTCGGCGGCCGCGGTCAGCGCGACCGATACGCAGACGCTGACGGTCAGCACCGATACGAAGTCGCAGGCGGCCACGATCACGAATTTCGTGAACCTGTACAACACCGTCGTCAAGACGACGGGCGCGCTGTCGAGCTACACGGCAGGGGCAAGCTCGCAGGGCGCGCTGATCGGCGATTCGACGCTGAACACGATCCGCAACTCGCTCGCGTCGATCGTCGCGCGCGGCGTCCCCAACGAGAACGGCAACGGGCACACGAACCTGTTGGCGATCGGCATCTCGCTCGAGAAGGACGGCACGCTGAAGGTCGACAGCGCGAAGCTCGACAGTGCGCTGACCAACAACCCGTCGGGGGTCGCGCGCCTGTTCAACTCGACCAACGGGATGGGCGCGCGCCTGACCGAGCAGATCGCGCCCTTCACGAAGAAAGGCGGGATGATCGAAGTGCGCACGAACGCGCTGAGCGCCGACCTGAAGCGCGTCACGCAGCAGCAGACGGACCTGGCCGACTACGCCGCACAACTGACCAAGCAGTACCAGGCGCAGTTCACGGCGCTCAACACGCTGATGGCCAAGATGAACTCGAACACGCAGTACCTGACGCGGCTGTTCGGCGGCGCCAACAGCAACGGCACGCTGGCGAACAAGTGACGGGCGTCCGGGCCGCCCGATGATCGTGGCGGCGGCCGCCGGTCAATGGATCGACCGGCTCGCGCCGCCGCGCACGGTGTCGCGCCTGGAAACGTCGCTCACGCCCGGCGGTGCGCACGCATGCGCCGGGTTCCGTTCCCCGCTCTGCGCCATCGCGGCAGGCAGCCTGCCCGCGGTTCGCCCGAATCGGGCGTGCCGTCAGCCGAGACCTTCGACGCGATCGGCGAACAAGTCGATCGCACGCGACACCTGACGGCCGAAATAACCTGGCCGTTCGCGCTCGTAGGCGCGCAGCAGCGACGTGCATTCACGCTCCGCCCAGCGCCACACGGGGCCCTGTTTCGCGAAGACCGGATGATCGTGCAGTTCGGCCGGTACCGTGTGCTCGTCGTCCCAGCCCCAGAAATACGCCTGGTGCGCACGTGCGAACGGCATCCCCAGATTGCTCGCGACGGTCTCGTCGTGGCGCAGCGTGAAATCGACGATTTCCTTGCGCGCACGGCCGCCGATATCGTCGTGACGCGCCTCGATCCAGCAGTGATACCTCGCCAGCTGCGACAGATGCCGCGCGGTGCGGCGCCGCTCGCGCGTCGTGCACAGCGCATACAGGTTGCCGCCGCCGAAATCCAGCACTTCGCCGCCCGCGTACGGCCGATAAGGCGTGCCGGTCAGCAGCGTCAGCACCTGCGCGCCGACGATCGCGTAGTCGGCACATCGCATGTAGCCGCTGCGCGTCGTCGCTTCCGACACGCTGCGGTGGACGACCTCGTCGATCACGGCGTGCAGCATGGCATCAACCGGCGCCGCCAGGATCGGTGGCGGGCTTGTCGTCGTGACGTGTTGCATGGGAAGCGGATGCGGATTCAACGGTTCGTCGGCAAAAAGCGCTCGGCGGCGCGATATTACGAATCGTTACAAGAAACGGTGCGACGGTTTGATCAGATTTGTGTGCTTTTGTCGTCCGACGTGGACATGCGCCGGTCAGCCGGCGGCGGCGGCAGATCGCGGGGCACAACGGGTCGACGGGACGAGCGGCGGCGTTGCGTTCGGGGCTCGCGGCTCGCGGCTCGCGGGCGGCGCGATGGTGCGATGAGATGGATGAAGATGGCGCCGTGCGACGGCGTCGTGTCGGCGGTACACGGTCGTTCGTGACAACGGCCATTCAGTGCGGCGGCCGACCGCGACAGGCGGCTTTGCCGCCGCCTTCGACAGCATTGAAAATCCCGGCAGGTTCGCCGCGTTACGCGTTCGGCCCGAACGCCGCGCCGGGTTCACACCATCCGGAGCATGGCAGATACGCCAGGAACGCCGCTGGCCGCAACGCGTACGCGACGCATCGCAACCTGCCGACCGAGCTTGCGGCCAGCGCGCGACGCTACCGCGCGCTTTCCAACGCACTCATGCAAGCGAAGGCACCCGCCTGCCCGGCACGCCATGCCATGCCGTCGCGCACCGCACGACTCGAACGGCACACCGCGTGCGCAATTACGCAGCGATCCGCCGGCGGAAATGCTCGGTGCCGGCCACGATCTTGTCGAGCACCGCATCGAGCGCCCAGAATCGTTCACGCACATCGTAGTCGATCGCGCGGCACTTGATCGACCCGAACGTGCCGATCCGCTGGTGATAGAGCTTCGCGAGCGCCGGGTACCCCAGCACCTCCGACACGGCCGAGACGACGAGGAACGTCGAGAGCTCGTCGGCCAGCGCCGGATTCGTATGGGCTTGCGTGCGCAACCACCGGTACAGATCCGGATGGAAGTTGGTGAACACGCCGTTGAAGCCGGCGGAACCCGCCTTCATCGCATCCCACGCAATCGCGGCGTTCGCGTTGAGGATCTTCAGCGGCGAGCCGTCGGCGAGCGCGACCCGCCGCTTCACCGTCTCCAGGTCGCAACTCACGTCCTTGAGCATCACGAACCGGCCCGTGTCGATGCACGCGCGCAGCTCGTCATCCGACAGCAGCCGCCGGTAAGGCGCCGGACACTCGTACAGGCCGAGCGGCAGATCCGACGGCAACCGCGCGAGCAGCCGGTGAAGATGGTCGAGCAACGCGGCACTGCCCTTGCGCTGCGGATCGAGACGGTTGGTCACGAGCACGACGCCCTGCGCGCCCGATTCGGCCGCCGCGCACAGCTCCGCGACCTGCGCGTCGAGATCGTCGCTGATGTGCCCGGACGCGACGACGGGCACCCGCCCGGCCACCCGCTCGACCACGAAGCGCGCGAGTTCCGCGCGTTCGGCCAGACTCAGGAACTGCATCTCGCTCGACTGCGCGACCGCGAACAACGCATCGGCGCCGTGCGCCAGGTACCACTCGATCAACCGCTCGAGCCCGGCGTAGTCGATCGCGCCGGCATCGTCGAACGGCGTCAGCATCACCGGGACGATGCCCTCGATGGTCACGTTCGATTGCTGCGGGTGTTGCATCTGTTTCTCCTTGCTTCAGTGAATGCGGGGGGGCATACCGCGTGCTCAGGCCGGCAACGGCCCGGGCGCGGCGTTCGCGGCCTGCTCGGGAATCGGCTTGCGCACCAGCAGCAGGTAGGCCATGGCACCGGCGAACGCGATCGCCGCGGCCGTCAGCAGCGCCGGCACGAACGACCACTTCTGCGCAATGATGCCCGTCAGGATCGGCGCAAGCGCGCCGCCGATGAAACCGCCGAAATTCTGGATCGCGCCGAGCGACGCGATACGGCTCGGCGGCGCGGCCGCCGTCGCGAGCGCCCACGAGCAGGCCGACGCCGCGTTCGCGAGAAAGATCACGACCGAAATGCAGGCGAGCGCCACCGTGTTGCTCTGCACGAGCGCGGCGGGAATCGTGAACGCGACCATCCCGAGCATCGCGACCACTACCGCATTGCGCCGGCTCACGACCGGCGAACGGCTGCGGCGCGTGACCAGATCCGACAGCCAGCCGGCGACCAGCGAGCCGACGAAGCCGCACAGGAACGGCACCGACGCGGCAAAGCCGGTACGGATCAGGCTCATGTGCCGTTCCATCGTCAGGTAGCCCGGCAGCCAGGTCAGGTACACCCAGTTCAGGTACACGGATCCGAAGAAGCCGATCAGCATCCCCCAGGTCGTGCCGTGCGAGAACAGGCTGCGCCATTCGGCGAACGTCAGTTTCGGTGCGGCGACCGCGCTTTGCGCATCGGCATCGAGATAGCTGCGCTCGGCGGCAGACAGTTGCGCGCGCACCGGATCGCGATACAGCGCGAACCAGACGACGGCGACGACGAGACCGGCTGCGCCCGTCACAATGAACGCCCAGCGCCAGTCGAACGACGCGACGAGAATCGACAGCAGCAACGGCGCGAGCGCGGTGCCGAGCGGCGACGCGGCGTTGAAAATGCCGGTCGGCGTGCCGCGCGCACGCAGCGGAAACCAGTTGCTCACCACCCGCGCGGCCGACGGGAACTGCGGCGCCTCGCCGATGCCGAGCACGATGCGCGCGACGATGAACCAGCCGAAGGTCGACACGATGCCGCCCGCCGCCTGCGCGAACGACCACACGATCAAGCCGATCCCAAGCAGCCGGCGCGGGCCGATGCGGTCGACGAGCCCGCCGACCGGGAACTGGCACAGCGCATAGCTCCACGAGAAGGCCGACAGCAGCAGCCCCATCTGCGCGAGCGACAGGCCGAGATCGCCTCGGATCGCCGAGCTCGCGACGGCCAGCGTGCCGCGATCGAGGTAGTTGACGATCCCGCTCGCCATCAACAGCGCGAGCGCGATGCGTTGCCCGCGCCGGATACGCGGCGGTGCTTGAGGAACAGGTTGGCTTTCGTTCATGTCGGTTGTCTCCATATCACTGATATCGGCCGGTTCCGGCCTGTCCGTCTCATGCGGAATTCACGGTTCCATGCGCGCCACTTCCTCGCGCGTCGGGATCGAGGTCTGCGCGCCGTAGCGCGTCACGCTGATCGCGGCGGCGCGCTGGCCGAAGCCGATCGCGTCGTCCATCGATGCGCCGCCCGCGCGGGCGGCCGCGAAGCCGCCGACGAACGTGTCGCCGGCCGCGGTCGTATCGACGGCGACCACCGACATCGCGCGCAGGCGGCCATTGCCTGCGCCGCCGCGCCAGCACACGCCGCGCGCGCCGAGCGTGACCAGCACGTTGCCGACGCCCTTCGCGCGCAGCGCATCGGCGGCGCGCACGGCCGACGTGTCGTCGCCGACGGCAATGCCGGTCAGCGACTCGGCTTCGGTTTCGTTGACGACGAGGTAGTCGACCCGTGCCAGCAGCGCGTCGAACAGCGGCTGCGCGGGCGCGGGATTGAGCAGCACCGGCGTGTGGTGCGCGGAGGCACAGGCAATCGCGCGCGCCACGGTAGCGACCGGCACTTCGAGCTGGCACACGAGCAGCGCGGCGCCCGCGATCGCTTCGCGCGCCGCGTCGATCCGGTCGGCATCGAGACGCGCATTCGCGCCAGGCACGACGACGATGCTGTTCGCACCGCTGTCGTCGACCGTGATCGTGGCCACCCCGGTCGCCGTGCCGGCAACGCGCTCCAGGTGCGTCACGTCGATGCCTTCGGCCGCCAGCGCGTCGTGCAGGCGTGCGCCGAACGTGTCGTTGCCAACGCAGCCGATCATCGCGACCGACGCGCCCAGGCGCGCGGCCGCGACCGCCTGGTTTGCCCCCTTGCCACCGTGAACGGTCTGGAAGTCCGTGCCGAGCAGCGTCTCGCCCGGCACCGGCAGGCGCGGCGCGCGCGTGACGAGGTCGATGTTCACGCTGCCGGCGACGGCGATGCGTGGTGGATAGGCGTCGCTCATTTCCGAATGTAACCGCTTACATTTGCGGCGGACAAAATGGCCGGAATGGCCGTCGTCGATGAAAAATTCACGATATGGATAGAATATGGGTCTGACATAATACGGAAGCACGTCAAGATAGCGCTTACATTCTCACAGGGCCGAGCGGGAATGCAAGTGGCGCAACCACGAATTAGGGGTAAACATTGACGCATTTGACAACGCGCGGCGCAGTCACCGCCGCCACGCCGGGAGACAGCCGATGAGCGCGCCTCCGTCCCGCGCCGGTGCGCCCCGGGCGCGCCGCGGCAGCGGCCGCTCGGTGCTCGGCGATGTCGCGAAGCTGGCCGGCGTATCGACCGCGACCGTCTCGCGCGTGTACAACGATCCCGGCAAGGTGTCGGCCGACGTGCAGCAGCGCGTGCGCGACGCGGCGCACGCGCTGAACTGGATTCCGAACGCGGCGGGCCGTGCGCTCGCCTCCACCCGCACCCACATCACCGGCGCGATCATTCCGACGCTCGACGACCAGGTGTTCGCGTCGCAGGTCGCGGGCATGCAGACGGTCATGGCCGAGCACGGCATCACGCTGTTCCTCGGCTGCTCGAACTACGATCCCGCGCAGGCGCTGGCCCAGGTGCGTGCGATGCTGTCGCGCGGCGTGGAAGCCGTGTCGCTGGTCGGCGAAGCGTATCCGCCGGAACTGTTCGAACTGCTTGCGATGCACCGCGTGCCGTACGTCGTCACGTATGCGTATCGCGACGACAGCCCGCACTGCTGCATCGGCTTCGACAACTGCGCGGCGTTCGCGCAGCTCACCACCCACCTGCTCGACCTCGGCCATCGCGATTTCGCGATCATCATGCAGCCGTCGGCCGACAACGACCGCGTGCAGGCCCGCCTGCGCGGCATTCACGACACGCTGGCCGCGCGCGGGCTCGCGGTGCGCCCCGTCCATCAGCACGAAGGCGCGGCCACGATCGCGTTCGGGCGGGCGAGCCTGAGGGCGATCGTCGACAGCGACGCGGCCACGCGGCCGACGGCCGTGATCTGCGGCAACGACGCGCTCGCGCTGGGCGCGTTGCTCGAGGCGCAGGCGCTCGGCATCGACGTGCCCGCGCAATTGTCGATCACCGGGTTCGACGACATCGCGCTCGCGCGCGAGATCCAGCCGCCGCTCACGACGATGTGGGTCGACACGAACGCGATCGGGCGCCAGGCCGCACGGGCGTTGCTCGACGCGCTCGAGAACGGCGCGACGGGGCCCGGCCATGCCGTGCTGCCGGAGTTGCGCACGCGGGAATCGGCTGCGCCGCCGGCGCAGGCGCGCGCGGCGCGAAAAAAATGAAGACGTGCCGGGCGGTGTCGGCCGCCCGGCCCGCTCGTCACGGCATCACGTCGACGGGCAGCGTCTTGTCGAGATTGTCGTGCCACGCGACGATGGTCTTCGGCACGGTTTTCTTCCACGCCGGCACGGTCGTGTAATAGCGCATCCGTACGTTGTTCTGCGCGTCGAACACGAGCAACCCGATCCACAGATCGTTCCCGCGGCGCATCACGATCGCCGCGTTCGTCGTCGCGATGCCGCGTACCCAGTACGACGTCACGTGCGTGTCGAGGCCGTCGAGATCCTTTTCGCCGGCGCTGTAATTGACGTTGTCGACGAGCGTCTGATAATCCGCGCCGAGCAGCTTGTGCGCGGTCGCGTTCTGCGTCGCGTCGGCGACGACCTTGAGGCTCAGCAAGTCGGCCGCCGGCTTCGCCTGGAACTGCGACGCGGTTGCATACTCGCCGCCGTAGGAGACGCCCGCACCGGCACCGCAATCGAAATCCGCGCCGTGTTGCGTGACACCGATGCGTCCGCCCTTCCGTTCGAAATCGAGCCGGCACGTGTCCTTGCGATAGGTGCCGCTGTCGCCGCGCAGCACGATGTCGCCGTCGAGCCCGCCCGTATTCGCGCCGTTGTTGCCGCCCAATTCGAAATGCAGGCGCGGCGGCGTGCCGGTGAAGGTCAGCACGCCGCCGAACGACGGGTTGTCGCTCGTCATGTACCACGTCTGCTGCCAGCGGTCGGCGGCCAGCGGCTTGCCGTTCAGGCTCGCGAGCCGTTCGCGGTAGCGGTCGCCCAGGCACGGCGCGTCGGCGCCGCACTGGTCGCGCTGCTTGAGCCACTTCAACTGCGCGGCCTTCAGCGCGGCCGTATCGCCGCCCTTTGCGAGTGCCTGCTTCCACGCCGCCGCAAGGCCGCCGTCGAGCTTCGACAGCGTGGCGTCCGCGCAGATCGTCTTCTCGGCTGGCGACGCGGCTTTCGCGCAGTCGAAGCCGGCGGCATGCGCAGCGAGCGGCAGCAACGCGGCGGCCGCGATGGATCGCAGATGCATGTGCGATGCACGACTGGCGGGATTCGCGGTTTTCCCGCGCGCATTCGATCGGTTCTGGAGGGTCATCGGCTTGGCTCGTCGCTGGATCGCGCGCCTGTAGAAGCTACCTGCACGCGACATTCGAGGTAAAAGCGCCCGGCCCGGCATGCGGCGCACGCCGTTGCTCGCCGAAGCCTAACCCGAATGCGCGACGCCGATCAATCGACGTTCGATGTCGGCGCAACCGTCGGGGCAGTCACGCTGCATTGCACGATACCGTCGCGCAATGCGGCTTCTACCGCGGCATCGATGAACCCGATGAACACCATCACGCCGTCTCCTTCGCGCGCGGCCAGCCCTTCGTCTTCCATCGACGAGAAGCGGATGCGCCGCGCGGCGAGCTCCTTCAAGCGCGCGGGCGCACATACCGACGGATCGTCGTCGAGCACTGCAAAATCCGCGAACTTGCCGATCTCGATGCTGCCGACGAGATGATCCATCCGCAACGTATAGGCCGCGCCGAGCGTGATCGCATGCAGTGCGTCGTCGACGGCAATCCGCTCGCCTTCGCCGAGCACACGCCCTGACGCCGTCTCGCGCTGCACCGCGCACCACGCGGTGAACAGCGGATTCAGCGGCGTGATCGGCGCATCCGAATGCAGCGCGAACGGAATGCCGAGCCGCCGCGCGGAGCCGGCCGCATCCATCCGGTTCGCGCGATCGGGGCCGATCGTCTGGCTGTCATGCGCATCGCCCCAGTAGTACAGATGATTCGCGAAGAAGTTCACGCACATCCCGAGCGCGCGAATGCGCTTCAACTGCGCGGCGTCCGCCATCTGGCAATGCTGCAGCGTATGGCGATGATCCAGGCGCGGGTGGCGCGCGAGCAGCGTCGCCATCGCATCGAGCACGACGTCGGTCGCTTCGTCGCCGTTGGTATGCACGTGCAGTTGCAGCCCCGCGCGATGAAACGGCTCGAACACGTCGGCGAGCTGGGCGGGCGGAATCAGCCACAGCCCGTTCGGTTGCCCTCCCGCGTAACCGGGCCAGCGCACGCGCGCGGTGAAGCCCTGAATCGAGCCATCGACGATGAACTTCACCGGCCCGAAATGCAGCTTGGCGGTATTGCGTTCGATCTCCGCGAGCACGCTGTCGGCCGAGCGCGCCGGATTGCGCTGCGGCGCGAACGCCGGCACGATCCGCACCGGGTAATCCGGATCGGCAGTGACTTCGTGCAGCGTGCGGTGGCCGTCGGCCGACAGGTCGTTGACGAGATCGGTGGCTGTCGTCACGCCCGCGAGCCGCGCGACGCGCCCGAAATTCCAGACGGCGTGCGGCTTCTCGCTCGCGGAAATCGCCAGCTTGCCGCCGATCGTCTGGTAGACCGGCAGCATCGCCGCGAACTCCTGCAGCTCGCCGGTCGGGCGGCCGTCGGCGTCGCGCGTCACGCCGTCGATGTCGGTGTCCTCGTCGATGCCCGCGCGCGCGAGCATCGCGCCGTTCACGTTCATCAGGTGCACGCTCGCATGCAGGATCGCGATCGGCCGGCGCGCCGACACGCGATCGAGTTCGCGCGTCGTCAGCCGCGCCGTGCCGAAGAAGATCGGATCGAAACCCCACGCGAGCAGCGGCCCGTCGTCGGTCATCGCGCGCTCGGCTTCCGCGAGCCGTTCGAGCACCGCGTCGAGCGAGCGCAGGCCCGGCCACAGCGTGCCGTCAGGGCCGCGCCGGTCGTAGTAGCCGACGTACACGGCGTCCCACATCGCGCCTTCCATCAGGTGGCAATGCCCTTCGACGAGCCCCGGCATCAGCACCTTGTCGCGCAGCGTGTCGTCGGTCGTGCACGCGCCGAACCGCGCGTGCCACGCGGCGGCGTCGGCGGCATCGCCGATCGCGAGGATGCGGCCGTCGCGCACGGCGACGTGCGTGGCCGACGGCTGCGCCGGGTTCATCGTCAGGATGCGGCGCGCCGTGAACACCGTCACGGGCGCGGCGGGAGTTGCAGATGCTTGCATGGGAAGCGGCTCTCCTTGCGGCGGAACGCCGATGGCTCAGGATACGGCGTATTGCTTGACGGGACGACCGTGCAGCATCACATGCACGGCCGCGACGACGAGCACGTTGACGACGAGGCACACGAGGCCGAGGTTGATGCCGCCGAGGTCGACATGGAACAGATAGAAGATCATCGCGAGCACCTGGCCGCAGATCATTCCGGCCCCGACCGCGACGGGCCGCACCCGGCGCCGCGCGAGCAGGATCAGCACGCCCGGCAGAAACTGCGTGACGCCATAGTACGTGGTGTTGATCAGCGTCAGCATCAGGTTCGGCGTGAGCAGCGTGGTCGCGATCGACAGCAGCAGGTAGCCGACGATCACGTATTTCGCCGCCCGCTTCTGGCGCGACTCGGGCAGGTTCGGCATCAGGTTGCGCGTGACGATCGGCCCGATCGCGAGGCAGATGCCGGCCAGCACGAGCAGCCCCGACAGCGCGGCGCCGGCCGCGACGAGGCCGATCAGCCAGCCGGGCAGCAGGTGCGTGACGGCGGCGAAGAACGCGTCGTTCGGCGCCGCGAGCGTCAGGTTCGCGGTGATCGCGTAGTACGACGCGATCACGAGGAACGGATACATCAGCATATAGAGCGGCATCACGACCTGCGTGCGCCGGATCGCATTCGGCCCGCGCGCGGTGAAGAAATTCTGCGCGGCGAACGGCATCAGGTAGAAGCCGAGCGACTGGAACAGCATCGTGCTCATCGAGAAGCGCAGCTGCGATCCGCTCATCGTGTTGCTGACCTGCCGGCTCGCGGCGTCGAACACCGGATGCACGCCGCCGACCTGCCACGCGACGGCCACGCCCGTCACGACGATCGCGAGCAGCATCAGGATGTCCTTCAGGATCGCGATGTACGCCGACGCGCGCACGCCGGAGATCGCGATATGGGTGAACGCGAGCGCCGCGCACACGAAGATCAGGTACCGCGGCTCGACATGCCAGCCGAGCCCCTTCAGCGCCGCGACGAGCCCGGTGAACTGCAGCTGCCCCCAGTATTCGAAGACAAAAAGGCGCGGGATAGTGCCAGACGCGGGCAATCGCTTGGGCCAGCGGCGTCCGCCCCGGAAGACGGGAGAACGCGCTTCGTCATGGCCGGGGCATTATTCTCCGCACATTCCGCGGAGAATAACGCCTCCATTCACCGCAAGCCGGCCCGTTACCGCGTCCGTTACCGCGTCCGGCCTGGCCCGCCCTTCCCCGCCGGCGCAGCCTCGCCGAGCCGTTCCGCGAGAAACCCGATGAACGTGCGCAGCGTGACGAACCCTTCCCGATGCTGCGGGAACACCGCATTGAGCGTGATCGGCGACGGCGCATACGCGTCGAGCACCGGCACGAGCGCGCCGCTGTCGAGCGCCGCGCCGACGATGAAATCCGGCAGCAGCGCGATGCCGAGCCCCGCGATCGCCGCGTCGCGCACCACTTCGCCGTTGTTCGCGACGAGCGGCCCCTGCACGTCGAACGTGCGCGCGACGCCGTCGACGCGGAACTCCCAGCCGATGCGCCGCTCGCGCCCGTACAGCACGCACGTATGGCCGGCGAGATCGGCCGGCGTCTGCGGCGTGCCCTGCCGCTTCAGGTAGGCGGGGCTTGCGCACGCGATCATCCGCCACGCGCCGAGCGGGCGCGCGATCAGCGTCGAGTCCTCGAGCGAGCCGATCCGCAGCACGAGGTCGAAGCCCTCCCCGATCAGGTCGACGCGCCGGTCGGTCAGGTCGATGTTCAGCCGCACGGCCGGGTGCGCGGACAGGAATTCGGCGATCAGCGGCGACACGTGCGTGATCCCGAACGACAGCGGCGCGCTGATCTTCAGCGATCCGTGCAGCTCGGTGCTGCGCACCGACATCGCCTGCTCGGCGTCGGCGATCTCCGCGAGGATCCGCTGCGCGCGCGCATAGAACTCCTGCCCCGATTCGGTCACGGCGAGGTTGCGCGTGTTCCGGTGCAACAGCCGCACGCCGAGCGACGCCTCCAGCGCCATCGTGCGCCGGCTGACGAACTGCTTGGACAGCATCAGTTGATCGGCCGCCGCCGTGAAGCTGCCCGCATCGACCGTCGCGACGAAGATCCTCAGATCGTTGAGTTCCATATTGTCCACTCCATAGCGACAGTCATTATCTCTGTAGCGATTTATTTGTCAAATCGATTGACCTAAGATTCATCTCAACGAACGGCCGGGCCCACTTCCGAGGTCCGGCGTCTTGAGGAACAAAAATCATGATCGAAATCCGTGCAGCAAACCAACGTGGCCGTGCGGAGCATGGCTGGCTCAGCTCCCGTCATACGTTTTCGTTCGCGAATTACTACGATCCGAAGCAAGTCGGCTTCTCCGACCTGCTGGTGATCAACGACGACCGTGTCGCGCCGGGCCGCGGCTTCGGCACGCACCCGCACCGCGACATGGAGATCCTGTCGTACGTGCTCGACGGCGCGCTGGAACACAAGGACTCGATGGGCACCGGTTCGGTGATCGTGCCCGGCGACGTGCAGCTGATGAGCGCGGGCACCGGCGTGCGCCACAGCGAGTTCAACCACTCGCCGGAACTGCCGGTCCACTTCCTGCAGATCTGGGTCGGGCCGTCCGAAAAGGGTGCCGAGCCGCGTTATCAGCAGACGAATGTCACGGCCGGCGACAAGCGCGGCAAGCTCGCCCTCGTCGTCTCGCCGAACGGCGACGCCGGTTCGCTGAAGATCCGGCAGGACACGCGGATCTATGCGGGCCTGTTCGACGGCGCTGAACGCGCGACGCTGGAACTGGCGCCGGACCGCTTTGCGTACGTGCACGTGGCACGCGGCAGCGTGACGGTCAACGGCGTGACGCTCGGCGAAGGCGACGGCGTGCGCATCCGCGACGAACAGGCGCTGACGTTGGCCGACGGGAAGGATGCCGAAGTGCTGGTGTTCGACCTGCGTCCGGTCGAAGTCACGGCCGAGTGGGCATAAAGCCCGTTCGGGAAACCGGGCCCCGCCGATCGCGGGGCCCTTTTAAACGGAGATTCGCAACATGGCCAAGGTACTCGTTCTTTACTACTCGTCCTACGGGCACGTCGAAACGATGGCGCAACACATCGCGGAAGGCGCGCAATCGGTGGCGGGCGTCGAGGTCACGCTCAAGCGCGTGCCGGAAACGATTCCCGTCGACCAGGCCCGGGCGATCGGCGTGAAGGTCGACCAGGCTGCACCGGTGGCGACGGTGGACGAGCTCGCCGACTACGATGCGATCATCTTCGGCACGCCGACCCGCTTCGGCAACATGGCCGGCCAGATGCGCACGTTCCTCGACCAGACCGGCGGCCTGTGGATGAAGGGCGCGCTCGTCGGCAAGATCGGCAGCGTGTTCGCGTCGACCGGCACGCAGCACGGCGGCCAGGAAACGACGATCACGTCGTTCCACACGACGCTGCTGCACCACGGGATGGTGATCGTGGGCGTGCCGTACGCGTGCAGCGGCCTCGTCAACATGAACGAAATCACCGGCGGCACGCCGTACGGCGCGACCACGCTCGCGGGCGCGGACGGCAGCCGCCAGCCGAGCGCGAACGAGCTCGACATCGCGCGCTACCAGGGCAAGCACGTCGCGGAACTCGCGAGCAAGCTCGCGTCGTAACGCGCCGGCCCGGCCATTCGGGCAGCCCCGCACACGCGCAAACGGCGCCGGTCGATCCGGCGCCGTTTGCGCTGTGCCCCAGGTCCGGCCGTTACTGGCCCGACGCCGGGGCAGCCGGCGCCGCCTTCGTCGCGGGCGCCTTCTGCGCGGCGTTCTGCGGATAGTTGCTCTGGTCGTTGGTCAGCCGGTAGCCGCTGCCCGTGCCGATCGCCTTCAGGTCCGACGCGTGCCGCGCCCGGGCGGCCTTGCGGGCCGCCTTCTTCTGCGCCTTGTCGAGCTGCTTCTGCGTCGGCGCGGACGCCGGATCCTGCGCGTATGCCGCCGGCGCGGCGGTCAACAGCAGACCGAACGACGCCGTTACTGCTACTGCCACTGAAACCACGCGAGACTGCTTCATGGCCGGATCTCCTTGTCGATTGTTGGCTGTGGGTCGGACACCGGCGCGCACACGACCGCTTGCGACAACGGCGCCGATGCAACGTTAGCCGATCAGTATTCGGTTGTCCCTGTGCGTTCCTGAATTCTCCTGATAACGGCCACGATACATGCGCACGGCGTGTACCGTCGTTTCGGCGCCGCGCCGCGCCATCAGGGAAACCGATAACCCGGCCTCGGCCACCCCGGCCGGCGCTCAGACCCAGCGCGACAGCACCGGCAGCAGGATCGGCACGACGAAGGCCGTCAGCACGCCGTTCAGCCCCATCCCGAGCCCGGCGAACGCGCCGGCCTCCTCGCTGACCTGGAACGCGCGCGCGGTGCCGATCCCGTGCGACGCGACGCCGAGCGCGAACCCGCGCACGGCCGGTTCGTCGACGCGCAGCGCGTTGAGGATCCCGCGCGCGCACACGGCCCCGAAGATCCCGGTCGAGATCACGAGCACGGCGGTGAGCGACGGAATCCCGCCGATTTCGGCCGCGACGGCCATCGCGATCGGCGTCGTCGCCGATTTCGGCGCGAGCGACGCGATCGTCTGGTGCGACGCGCCGAACAGCGCCGCGATGCCGACCGCCGACACGATCGCAGTGAGCGAGCCCGCGAGCAGGCCGACCAGCAGCGGCACCGCGGCGCGGCGCAGCTTCGACCACTGGCGGTACAGCGGCAGCGCGAGCGCGACGGTCGCGGGGCCGAGCAGGAAGTGGACGAACTGCGCGCCTTCGAAATACGTCGGATACGGCGTATGGGTGATCGTCAGCAGCACGACGATCAGCGCGACCGCGATCAGTACCGGGTTCGCGAGCGGGTTGAAGCGCGCCCGCGCATAGACGGCCTGCGCGAGCAGATAGGCGATCAGCGTGATGGTCAGGCCCAGCAGCGGGGTCGCGGCGAGATAGACCCAGATCGCGCCGAGCTTCGGGAAGGCCGTCATTGCGTGCCCTCCGCGGTGCCGCCCGCGCGCCGCTGGCGGCGCAGCAGCGCGCGCGTGACGAGCGCCGTGACGGCGATCGCGAGCGTGGTGCTGACGGCCAGCGCGACGACGACCGCGACCGCGTCGCCGCGCACGCGGTCGGCCGACACCATGATCCCGACGCCGGCCGGCACGAACAGCAGCGACAGGTGGCGCAGCAGTTCGAGCGCGGTCGGCTCGATCGTGTCGGCCACCTGCGGGCGCAGCATCACGAAGCCGAACAGCAGCAACATGCCGATCACGGGGCCCGGCACCGGCAGGCCGAACAGATAGGACACGCCTTCCCCGAGACACTGGAAGATCAGCAAGACCGCGAACGCCTGCAACACGAACCGATTCTCCCGAACGTGGCCGCGCGAGCGTGCGGCTGCGCGGCCGATGAACCGGCGGCTGGCGGCGCCGGCGTAAACGATACGCGCGATCGTACCAACAATGCCGACGGCGCGGGGCGGCGTGGGCGCCGGGGTCGTCGACGCGGGCGGGGAAAGCCACGACGTGAAACGCAGCGCGAAGCCGGCGATGCGGCGCGGTTCGCGAAGGAGATCGTGTCGCTGAACCGGGACGGAAAGTCGCGGACGGCCGCGGTGTGCGGTGTGCGGCGTAAAAGCCGGCCCATTCGCCCGGCTCGCCCGCCGCATGCAACAAAGGCGGGCACATGCCCGCCTCTTCGTCATCCGCACCCGCGCCACCCCCTGCCGCAGGAATAGCGCGGGTGCGAACCCGCCGCGTTACTTCAACCGCGTCGCAATCTCGTTCGCCATCGCCTTCATCGCGGCCTTCGTCGGCGCATCCGTGGCCAGTGCGTTCAGCAAGCCGAAATCGTGGATGGTGCCGTCGTAACGCGTGGTCGTTGCGTCGACACCGGCCGCATCGAGCTTGCGGCCGTACGCCTCGCCTTCGTCACGCAGCACGTCGAACTGCGCGACCTGGATCAGCGCGGGCGGCAGGCCCTTCAACTGCGCGGTGCTCGCGCGCAGCGGCGACGCGTAGATTTCGTTGCGTTGCGCTTCGTTCTTCGTATAGGCGTCCCAGAACCACTTCATCATCGGCCGCGTCAGGAAGTGACCCTGCTGATACGCGTTGTACGAACCCGTGTTGAAGTTGTGGTCCGTCACCGGCCACATCAGACCCTGGAAGCGGATCGCGGGGCCACCCTTGTCCTTCGCCATCAACGCCACCACGGCCGCCATGTTCCCGCCGACGCTGTTGCCGACCACCGCGAGGCGGCTGCCGTCGACGCCGATCTCCGCGCCGTGCGCGGCCACCCATTTCGTCGCCGCATACGCCTGATTGATCGCGACCGGGTAACGCGCTTCCGGCGACGGCGTGTAGTTCACGAACACCGCGACGGCGCCCGACTGCACGACGAGATCGCGCACGAGGCGCTCGTGCGTCGGGAAATCGCCGAGCACCCACCCGCCGCCGTGGATGAACACGAATACCGGCGGCGTACCCGTCACGCCTTGCGGACGCACGATCGTGACCGGCACCGACAGGCCGTCCTGCTCGATCGTGCGATTGGACACGTCGATGCCGGACAGGTCGACCTTCACGCCGTTCTGCGCGTCGACCAGCACCTGGCGCGCCTTCGCGGGGCTCAGCGTTTCGAGGCCCGGACCCTTCTGGCCGTTCAGCGCGGCGAGGAACGCGCTCGTCGTCGCATCGGGACCGACGGCGTCGGTGCCCGCGGCGAACGCGGCAGGTGCGGTGGACAGTGCGGCTGCCATGGCGGCGGCGATCAGCAGCGGCTTGACGATCTTCATGGTGCAACTCCTTGGTCGAATCTTTGAATGGCGACAGATGGTTGGCAGTGCGATTGATCAGACGAGCGTGAGCGTGACGTCGATATTGCCGCGCGTCGCGTTCGAGTACGGGCAGACCACGTGCGCGCGGTCGATCAGCGTTTGCGCGACATCGCGATCGAGGCCCGGCAGCGAGATCTTCAGTTCGACTTCGATGCCGAAGCCGTTCGGGATCGCGCCGATGCCGACGCTGCCTTCGATCGCGGCGTCCGCGGGGATCGCGATCTTGTCGCGCGCCGCGACGAACTTCATCGCGCCGATGAAGCACGCGCTGTAGCCGGCGGCGAACAGTTGCTCGGGGTTCGCACCTGCGCCGCCCGCGCCGCCGAGTTCGCGCGGCGTGGTCAGCTTCAGGTCGAGGCCGCTTTCGGGCACCGTCGCACGGCCGTCGCGGCCGCCGGTGGCTTTTGCATGGGCGCGGTACAGCACTTTTTCGATCGACATGACAGACTCCTTTTTCAGCAAATGAATGAAACAGCCTTCGAACCAGGGACCGCGTGCCGGCGGTTTCTTCGCCGGCTTCGCATTTGTTTATCTACTCATAGATAGATAAACACTCCCAAAAAATGCAGAGGATCGATTCCTCTGTGCCAGCTATCTATCTACTACGTGATAGATAAAAAGATTCAATAAAAAGGCGGCGAACCGCCCCACCGCTCGCGCGCCGCCCGTCAGGACCGCGCTTTCCAGACGGCCTCGACATCCTCGAGACGCGCCCGCGTATGAAACAACCGACTGGCCAGCACGCTGCCCTGGAACGCCGCGTACAGCGTGCGCGCCGCGGTGTCGGGCTCGCCGCTGAACTGCAGCGTGCCTTCCTTCGCGCCTTGCGCCAGCAATTCCGCGAGCCAGCGCTCGTTGGCCGTGAAGAACGCCTGCACCGCCTGCCGCACGTTCTCCGGCAACGTTTCGATGTCGGACGCGAGCATCCCGCACAGGCAGATCAGGTTGCCGTCGCCCAGCGTGCGGCCGAACATCTTCGTGTACAGGCTCAGCTTCACGTCGGCCGGCAGCGCCGGATCGATCGCCCGCACGGCCGCGAGGACTTCGTCGCTGTAGGCCGCCACCGCTTCCAGCACCAGATCGTCCTTCGACGGGAAGTAGTAGTGGATGCTCGACGTCTTCACGCCCACCAGGTCGGACAGGTCTCGATAGCTGAAGCCGTTGTAACCGCGCTGCATCATCAGCGTGATCGCGTGGTCGAGAATCTGTTCGCGGACGGTCGGTTTCGTTTCCATGGATCGAACTTTATCTACTCATAGATAGATGGTCAAGGGGTTTTTTAAGGGCGCGATCAGCGCCCAGCCCCAGCCCGGCGACCCGCCCGCACTCGCACTCTCGAGCGCAATGAGCGCCCAATGCACGCGCCGGGTTCGGATAGCCCCCGAACCCGGCACGCGTCAAACCGGCACCGCCACGCTTACTGCGGCTTCAGCATCCGCTGAATGATCGTCCGCAGCATCGCCCGGTGCGCGCGCGGCCTGAACCCCGGCTCGAACACGACGCGCCCGACCGCGCCTTCCGCGAGCGCGAGCAGCCAGGTCGCGACGAGATCGGGCTTCAGGCTCGCGTCGATCTTCCCTTGCGCGATACCGCGCTTGATCAGCGCGACCATCCGCCCTTTCACCTGCGCCTCGTTTGCCGCGAACAGTGCGGCGACGTCCGGGTTGCGCGTCGCCTCCGCCGCGGTCTCGATACTGATGCGCGCATAGACGGGATCGCTCGACAATTCCATCAATGCCAGCGCGATCTCCTCGATCGCGGTCAGCGCATTGTCGGCGTCCGCATGCCGCGCGAACAGTTCGGCCATCTCGCGCTGATCCTCCTGCGCGACTGCCTCGATGATCGCCGCCTTCGTCGGGAAATAGTGGAACAGGTTGCCGGGGCTCATGCCGGCCGCCTTGCAGATCGCGGCCGTGGACGTCGCATGGAAGCCGTCGCGCGCAAAACAGTCGATCGCGGCGTCCAGGATCTGGCGCCGCTTCGCTTCCACTCTTTCAGGGTCGATCTTTCTCAACAGGCACTCCGTGCTAGACGATGACTCGAATCTTTATTAGACTGATTAGTCGATCTATTATCGTGGCGACGTCCGGCAGGCGTCAAGGGCCCGTGCCCATGTATGTGCCGCCTGCGACTTCCGCTCACACCACCGCACCGAGGGCCTCTTGAAACGCATCGTCATTGCCGGCATCACGCTCGTCCTGCTCCTGCTCATCGCGGTGGGGGCAATCGCGTTGCGCGGCCTGTCCGATTTCGAGCTGAAGGGCGCGGAGGTATCGACGCTCGCCTTCCACGCCGGCGACGCCGACCTCGTCGGCACGCTCGCGCTGCCGGCCCACGCGCCCGACGCGCCGATCGTGCTGCTCGTCCACGGCGACGGGCCACGCACGCGTTTCTCCGACGACGCGATGCTGCCGCTCGTCAACAGCCTGCTCGACGCCGGTATCGGCGTGTTCGCGTGGGACAAGCAGGGCACCGGCCGCAGCGGCGGCGACTGGCTCGCGCAATCGATGCAGGACCGTGCGAACGAAACGATCGCCGCGATGGCGCGCGTGCGCGCCGCCGTCGGTCCCGCGCACAAGATCGGCCTGCTCGGCTTCTCGCAAGGCGGCTGGGTAATTCCGCGCGTCGCGAATGCGGTGCGGCCCGCGTTCTCGGTGATCGTCGGCGGCGCCGTCAGCTGGCGCCGGCAAGGCACCTACCTGACGCGACAGCAGCTCCAGGCAACCGGCCTGCAGCCGGATCGAATCGATGCGACACTGGCCGCCGAGCGACGCGCCAACGACGCGATCTTCGGCCAGGCGGACGTGCCGGCCGATCCGCGCCGACGCCCGGACATCGAGCCGCGCCGCTTCGGCTTCATCGCGCGCAACTACCTGGAAGACGCATCACAGGCGCTCGCGACGATGCAGGGGCCGGTGCTGGCCGTGTGGGGCGCGCAGGATCGCAATGTCGATCCGGTCGACGAGGCGAACACTTACACGCATGCGTTCGCGAACCGGCCCGACCGGCGCGTGGTGGTCGTGCCCGGTGCGACGCATGCGCTGCTGCGCGCCGGCTGGTTCGACTACCCGCTCGAGTCCGACTGGCCGACATGGAAGCAGTGGCTGTACACGGTGCTCGGGCGCGATGCCTATGCACCGGGCACGCTCGGGCCGATCGAAGCGTGGATTCGGGCGCAGTGAACACGTGTGCAACACGGCGTCGCCTTCGAAGGCGTCGCGCATGAAACGGGCAATACGGGCCGCGCCGGCCGGCGTGGCCGCATCAAGGAGAGGTTTCAATGTTTTCGTGGTTTGAACGGCGCCTGCCGACTTTCCCGCTCGAAGATCCCGTCACGCCGCCACGGGGTTTCTTCTCGTTCGTCTGGGCGTGCACGAAAGGCGCGCGCAGCTGGATCCTGCTGATCGCGCTGACGTCGGCCGCGCTGGCCGCGTACGAAGCCGCGCTGTTCGCGATGATGGGCCGCGTGGTGGACTGGCTCGCGTCCGCGACGCCGGCCGATTTCGGCGGCCGGCATTTCGGCACGCTCACCGGGTTCGCGGCAATCCTCGCCGGCAGTGCGCTGCTGATCGCGCTGCATACGATGGTCAAGCACCAGGTGCTCGCGATCAACTTCCCGATGCGGCTGCGCTGGCTGTTTCACCGGCTGATGCTCGACCAGAGCCTGTCGTTCTACGCGAACGAGTTCGCGGGCCGCGTGACGACCAAGATCATGCAGACCGCGCTCGCGGTGCGCGATGCGCTGTTCATGTCGGTCGACGTCGTGATCGGCGTCGCCGCGTACCTGATCGGCATCCTCGCGCTCGCGGCCAGCTTCGACTGGCGGCTGATGATCCCGCTCGCGCTGTGGGCGCTCGGCTACGGCCTGGCGTGCGCGTATTTCGTGCCGCGCCTCGGTGCCGTCGGCAGCCGCCAGGCCGATGCGCGCGCGCTGATGACGGGCCGCATCACCGACGCGTATTCGAACATCACGACCGTGAAGCTGTTCTCGCACACGCGGCGCGAAGCCGACCACGCGCGCCGCGCGATGGAGGCGTTCAAGGCGACCGGCGACGCGCAGATGCGGCTCGTCAGCGCGTTCGAAGTCGTCAACCACCTGCTGTCGACGCTGCTGCTGGTCGGCTCGACCGGCCTCGCGCTGGTTCTGTGGATGCACGGCGAGGCGAGCGCGGGCGTCGTCGCGGCGGTGATCGCGATGGCGCTGCGCCTGTCGAGCTACTCGCACTGGATCATGTGGGAAATGACCGAGCTGTTCGAGAACGTCGGCACGATCCAGGACGGCATCAACACGCTGACGAAGGTGCACAGCGTGGTCGACGCGCCCGACGCGAAGCCGCTTGCGGTGCAGCGCGGCGGGATCGTGTTCGACAACGTGCAGTTCGCGCACGAGGACAACGATCGCGCGGTATTCGACGGGCTGAACCTGACGATCCGGCCGGGCGAGCGGATCGGCCTGATCGGCCGCTCGGGCGCCGGCAAGTCGACGCTCGTGAACCTGCTGCTGCGCTTCTACGACGTGGGCGGCGGCACGATCCGGATCGACGGGCAGGACATCGCGCACGTGACGCAGGACAGCCTGCGCGGTGCGATCGGGATGGTCACGCAGGATACGTCGCTGCTGCACCGGACGATGCGCGAGAACCTGCTGTACGGTCGCCCCGACGCGACCGAGCGCGAGATGCACGACGCAGCCGTGCGCGCGGAAGCGTCCGAGTTCATCGACCGGCTGCGCGACCGCCACGGCCGCAGCGGCTACGACGTCGAGGTCGGCGAACGCGGCGTGAAGCTGTCGGGCGGCCAGCGGCAGCGCGTCGCGATTGCGCGCGTGATGCTCAAGGACGCGCCGATCCTCGTGCTCGACGAAGCGACCAGCGCGCTCGATTCCGAGGTCGAAGTCGCGATCCAGCGCAGCCTCGACGGCCTGATGCACGGCAAGACGGTGATCGCGATCGCGCACCGGCTGTCGACCATTGCGGCGATGGACCGGCTGATCGTGCTCGACGAAGGGCGCATCGTCGAGGAAGGGACGCACCAGCAGTTGCTGCAGGCGGGTGGTATTTACGCGGCGCTGTGGGCGCACCAGAGCGGTGGGTTCCTCGGTGAGTCGGCGGATGCGGAAAGCGTCGCGCAGTGAGCGGGGCCGCCATGGCAACATGGCGGCGCTTCGAGCATCGCTCGTCGGACGAACCCGGGGGCACAATGCGTGCCCCCGTCGCCCCACGCTCAACGCTCAACGCAACGTCGCGAACAGCAGGTTCAATCCTTCCGAAATAATCGGGTGACCGATGATCGCGTCGCGCACCGCCGTGTACGGCAGGCCGCCGAGCATCGCCATCTGGACCGCAGTCGTCACATCGCCGGCGCCCGTGCCGACCATCGTGAACCCGAGAATCGCGCCGGTGCCCGGATGCACGAGCGCCTTCATGAAACCGCGCGTGTTGCCGTCGGTACGCGCCCGCGGCACGGACGCCATCGGAAGCTTCGCGACCCGGACGTCGATTTTTCGCGCATTCGCGTCCGCTTCGTTCAAACCGATTCGGCCGAGCTCCGGGTCGATGAACAACGCATAAGGGATGAGGCGCTCCGCGGTGCTCGCCGGCCGGCCTTCGATACCGGCTTTCAGCACGCGGTAGTCGTCGAACGACGCATGCGTGAACATCGGCGTGCCCGCGACCTCGCCGATCGCCCACGTGCGTTCCGCAGTCGTCGCGAGCCGATGGTCGACCTTGATGAACCCGCGCTCGTTCGTCTCGACGCCGGCGAGCTCGAGCCCGATGCCGGCCGTCTGCGGCGTGCGCCCGGTCGCCACGAGCACGTGCGAGCCTTCGATGGCACGGCAGTCGGCCAGCCGCACCGTGACGCGCTCGCCGCTTTTTCCCTGTACGTCGACGAGCCGCGCGGCGAGTTCGAGCCGAATACCGTCGTCGGTCAGGGCCTGCTGAATGACCGTACTGACATCCTCGTCTTCGCGCATCGCAACGCGCGGCGTATCGCTGACGAGCGTGACCGCGCTGCCGAGCCGCCGAAAGGCTTGAGCCATCTCCAGCCCGATATAGCCGCCGCCGATGACGACCAGGTGCCCGGGAAGCGTCGTCAGTCGCAACGCCTCCACGTGCGTGAGCGGCTGCGCGTCGCGCAGCCCCGGCACGTCAGGGATCGACGCGACCGTACCCGTGTTGATATAGACGTTCTCGCCCTCGTAGATCGTTTCAGTCCCGTCGACGGCGCGCACCGCGATGGTTCGCGGCGCGACGAACCGCCCCGTCCCGATCGCGAGTTCAAGACCCGATTGCTCGAATGCGCGGCGATTGACGTCGACCATCCCGTTCACGACCGACGCGACATACGCGGAAACGCCCGCCATGTCCGCCGCCACGTCCTCCCGTTGCGACGCATCCCGCCATGCATGCATCCTGCGTGCACGGTGTATCAAGGCCTTGCTCGGAATGCACGCAACGTTGATGCACGATCCGCCGATCATCCCGCGCTCGATCACCGCGACGCGCTTGCCCTGCCGGGCCATCTCCATCGCAAGCGATTTTCCGCCCTTGCCGCCGCCCAGAAACAGGTATTCGACCCGTTTGACATCCGCCATTTTGCTCTCCAGGTTCCGTTCGTCCCGCTCGATGTGCGTGAGTCCCGCATGTTCCCGCGTCACGACTGCAGGAAGGCAAGCAGATCCGCATTGACACGATCGGCATCGACGACGCACATGCCATGCGATGCGCCTTCCACCACCTTCAGCGTCGCATGCTTCACGATCTGCGCGGACAGCCGGCCTGCATTGTCGATCGGCACGATCTGGTCGTCGTCGCCATGCAGGATCAGCGTGGGCACGTCGATCTTCTTCAGGTCCTCCGTGTAGTCGACTTCGGAGAATTCGCGGATGCACAGGTACTGGCCGTGGATGCCGCCCGCCATCCCCTGCGCCCAGAATGCGTCGATGGTACCCGTCGACACGGTCGCGTCCGGCCGGTTGAAGCCGAAGAACGGCACCGCGAGATCACGATAGAACTGCGAACGGTTGGCGGCCACGCCGCGTCGAATGCCATCGAACACGTCCATCGGCAAACCGCCCGGATACGCGTCGGTTTTCAGCATGATCGGCGGCACGGCGCCGATCAGCACGGCCTTCGCGACCCGCTTCGTCCCGTGACGGCCGATGTAACGCGCGACCTCGCCGCCGCCCGTCGAATGGCCGACCAGCGTGGCATCGCGCACGTCGAGCGCGTCGAGCAGTGCCGCGAGATCGTCGGCATACGTGTCCATGTCGTTGCCGGCGAACGGTTGTCCCGACCGGCCGTGACCGCGCCTGTCGTGCGCGATCACGCGGTAGCCGTGCTGCACGAGGAACAGCATCTGTGCGTCCCATGCGTCGGCGTTCAGCGGCCAGCCGTGCGAGAACACGACCGGGCGACCGACGCCCCAGTCCTTGTAGAAAATCCGGGTGCCGTCTTGCGTGGTGATGGTGGTCATGGTGATTCCGTTGGAATGGTAGCGATGTGCGCTCAGAAGCCTTCGAGCACGATCTTGCCCTTCGCGCGCCCGCCTTCCAGCAACGCGTGCGCGTGCCGCAGGTTCGCCGCGTCGATCCTGCCGAGGTGCTCGCCGACGGTGCTCTTGAGCACGCCGTCGTCGATCAGCGTCGCCACGCGCGCGAGCAACGCGTGCTGATGGTCCATGTCGGGCGTGCGGAACATCGAACGCGTGAACATGAATTCCCAATGCAGCGAGATGGCCTTGCGCTTGAGCGGCATCGCGTCGAGCGTGTCAGGATCGTCGATCAGCGCGAGCTGCCCCTGCGGCTTCAGTACGTCGACGATCTGCGCGTAGTACGCGTTGGTATGCGTGAGGCTGATCACGTGGTCGACATGGTCGATGCCCAGCGACTTAAGTTGCGATTGCAACGGCTGGCCGTGATCGATCACGTGGTGTGCGCCGAGCTCGGCGACCCACGCTTGCGTGGCCTGCCGCGACGCCGTGCCGATCACCGTCAGCGCAGTCAAACGGCGCGCGAGTTGCACGAGAATGGATCCGACGCCGCCGCCCGCGCCGATCACCAGCACGCTCTGCCCGGCGCCGCCACGCTCGGCGATCTTCAGCCGGTCGAACAACAGTTCCCACGCGGTGATCGCAGTCAACGGCAGGGCCGCAGCGTCGGCAGCGCCCAGTGTCATCGGGCGGCGGCTCGCAATCCGCTCGTCGACGACGCCATACTCCGCGTAGCTGCCGGGCCGCGTGATGTCGCCCGCATACCAGACCTTGTCGCCCGGCGCGAACAGCTCGACGTCGCTGCCGACCGCCTCGACCGTTCCCGCCGCGTCCCAGCCGAGAACGCGCGGGCCGCTCGGCTGCACGCCGAGCCTCAGCTTCGAATCGACCGGGTTGACGGCGATCGCGTCGATCCGCACCAGCAGATCGCGCGGGCCGGGTGTCGGCACCGGCAGCTCCGCGTCGTACAACGACGTCGGATCGTCGATCGGTACGCCGGCCTTTGCATAAACAATGGCTTTCATCATTGGCTCCTTGAAGGGGTGAGCGACGCGTTCACGCGCCGCGCAGAAATTCCGCGACGTGCGCGACATACGCGCTCGCATGCTGGAACAGCGCGCCGTGGCCCGAATTCGGATAGACGATCAGCGTCGCATCCGGCAGCCCCTGCGCGAGCACGAAGCTGTTCGCGGTGGGGATCATGCGGTCATCGTTGCCGTTGGTGACGAGGGCCGGCTGCTTGATCCGGCCCAGCTTGCCTACCACGTCACCGCTCCAGTTCGCCCACGCGATCATCGCCTGCAGCTGGGCGGATGCGACTTCGGGGCCGGCCGGCAGATCGGGCTCGGCAGTGCGCGCGGCGAGGCGGTCGACGAATGCGGCGGCGGCCGTCTGGCCCGCGGGCGTTGCCGGGAAAAACAGCCGCTCGAGCTTTTCGCTCATCGGCATCTCGCCGTCCGTGTAGATCGCAAGCAGTTCCGGTCGGTCCATCCCCGCGCCTTCGCCGCCCTCCGGCGCGGTGCCGGACAGGATCAACCGCTCGACCAGTCCCGGTCGGACGATCGCGATGTCCTGCGCGAGAAAACCGCCGAGCGAAAATCCGAGGATATGCAGCCTGTCGATCGACAGTGCATCGACGAAGTGCAGCACATGCTGCGCCATGTGCGCGATCGACGTCGGAACCTGCCCGCCGGAGCGGCCGACGCCGGCGTTGTCGAACAGGATGATTTCGCGATCGCGGGCCAGCACGTCGACGATCGCCGGATCCCAGTTGTCCAGCGTGCCGGTGAAGTGCTGAAGACACAGCAGCGGCCGCCCGCCCTTTTCGTTGCCGAAGCGGCGATACGCGTAGCGCACGCCGGTTGCATCGATGTAGCGGGTCGGAGCGGCGGATGATGCAAATTGCGTCATGATGGGTTCCCTCGATGGGCGCGCGACGCGCGCCGTGGTTCGCGCTCAGCTCAGCGCGATGTCATGCAGGTCGATCGATACGACGAGCGGTTCCGGCACGGCCTGCCCGTCGGCTGCACGCGGGTAGATGCGCCGCTTCGTCGGAAAGCGGATTCCCGAAACGGTCACATAGTCGCTGACGTAATGCGCACCCGGCGTGTTGCCCGCGATTTCGACGTCGTAGTCGAGGCGGCGCGCGAGGCCGTCCGGCCCGACGTAGATCGTCTGCGCGTTGCTGAACACTTCGAGCGTGTCCGGATAGTGCACGCGAATCCGGCGCCATGCTTCGTCATGTTCGTTCCAGATGCCGTCTTCTTCGCAGTGCACACCGTCCCATGCAAGCACGAACGGCGCGTTCAGGTACGTCCACATCGCGCATCCGGCGAAAAACGCCAGTTGAAGTTCGTCCCACGGTGTTTCGAGCGTATGCCCGTCGAATGACCCGCGCGGCGCTTCGCGCGCCGCGAGCACACGCCCGGCCGAATCGAGTAGCGCAATGCGGTCGCCGGTGAATTCGCTGCGCGCGGCCAGCGCACCGAACGGCGCATGCGACGCCCATTGGCGATCCGTCGCGACGGTGACCGTGGTGTCGTCGAGTACGCCGGCGTGACCTTTGAGGCCCCACAGCGCACCGCCTTGTACGAGGCGCGCGCGCACCTGCCGAAACGTGCGCCACAGCGTGAGCCCGCCGTGGGCGTCGATGATGGATTGGGCAATGGCGTTCATGCGGATACTCCTGTGTGTGCTGAATTCATGGTCAGTACCGCGCGGAACCGGACGTCCGCGCGCATCATGCGGTCGTATGCCGCCTGCGCCTGCTCGAGCGGAAACGTTTCGATCATCGGCCGCACGTTCTGCAGCCGCGCGAACGCGAGCGTCTCTTCGTTATCCGCCACCGTTCCCGTCAATGCGCCGACGATGGAGCGGCCCCCGAACACGAGGTCGACCGCATTCAAGGCGATCGGCTCGCCCGGCACGGCAACGACGATCAGCTTGCCGCGCGCGGACAGCCCGGCAACGGTGTCGGCCATGCCCGAGCCGGTCGGCGCCGTACCGAGCACGACCTTCGCCCCGCCGAGCGCGCGCAGCACGGCGGCGACGTCCTCGGTCCGCGCATCGATGTAGCGATGCGCGCCGAGCTGCGCGGCAAGCGCGGCCTTGTCTGCTCCGCGGGCGATCGCGACGGTATGAAACCCCATCTTGTTCGCGAACTGCACCGCGAGATGGCCGAGCCCGCCGAGGCCATGGACGGCAACCACGTCGCCGGCCCGCGCGCCGGCATTGCGCAGCGCGTTGAACGTCGTGAGCCCCGCGCACAACAGCGGCGCGGCCTCGGCCGCATCGAGATCGTCCGGCACGCGCACGAGCCCGCGCGCTTCGGCCAGCATGATTTCCGCGTAGCCGCCGTCCGTCGTCATCCCGGTGATGACCGGGTTCTCGCAGTTCACGACGTCGCCGTGGCGGCACGACGGGCACGTGCGATCCTCGCCGGCGAGAAAACCCACACCGACCCGCTCGCCGAGCCGCCAGCCGGACACCCCTTCGCCCAGCGCGTCGATTCGGCCGACGACTTCATGCCCCGGTACGCGCGGCGGCGCACCGTCCGGCGCTTCGCGCTCCACGGTTGCGCTGTCGGAATGGCATACGCCGCAGGCTTCGACACGAATGCGCACCTGCCCCTGCGTCGGCGCGGGAATCGGCCGCTCGACCAGTTCCAGTTGCCCGGGCGCCTTGACTACCGCCGCGCGGTAGGTCGCTTGATTCGTCATGATTTCCTCGTTACTCGAAACGGAAGTTCGACAGATCGACGCCGACGATCAAAGGGACCGGCAGCGCCACGTTTGCGTCGGTACGCGGATAAATCCGGAAACGCGTCGGCATCCGGATGCCTTGCACGTCGATGTAGTCGCTGACGTACCGCGCAGCCGCGTTGCGCCCCTGGATGTCGACCTCGTAGTCGTGCCGGCGCAGCAGCCCGTCCGCGTCGAAGTAGAACGTCTGCACGGCGCTATGCGTCGCGATCTCCGGCGCAAACTCGACATGCAGCCGCCGCCACGGCAGCCCGTCGACGATCCACGGCTCGATTTCGCGGCTGCGAACGCCGCTGTGACGCAGCAGGAACGGCGACGTCAGATACGTCCACATCGTGTAGCCGGCGAAGTAGGCCAGCTGTGCGTTGGACCACGGCGTCTCCATTTCGTAGCCGTCGAACGATGTGCGAGGCGCATCGAGCGTATCAACCACGGTGCCGTCGTCGCGCCGGATCTCGACACGCGAAGGCGTATAGGCCGAGTGGTCCGTCGTCGGTGCGAACGGCGCATGCGATACACGCTGTTCGTTCAATTGCACCGTCACGCGCGAATCAGTGAGCATGCCGTCGCGCTGCTTCAGCGCCCAGATCGCACCCGTGTGATGCAACTGCGCCGATACGCTTCGGAAACGCTTGAATCGCTCCATTCCACCCGCCGCGTGAATCGCCAAATCAACCAGATCTTCCATTTGTCATCCTAAGCAATAAGAAACTTCTTCTTCATTCATCCACCGCGTGGCTCGGTCGGCGGCGCGCCGCCGCGTCCCGCCCGCGGCGCGCGATCAGCCGGCGTGCGCGCCGACGAACGCTGCGATGTGTTTGGCGCTAGCTACCGGATACTCGAGTTGCGGCCCGTGTCCGGTGCGCGGCAGCGTCACGAGATGCAGCGTCGGAAGCTGGCCGTTGAGCGCATACCAGTTCTCCACCGGGAACACGATGTCGTGATCGCCTCCGACATGAAGAACCGGAATCGACGTCGACCGCAGCGCATCGAGCACGGCATCGACCGGGAAGGCGGGGTTCCGCGGGCCGTCGCCGACCTGCTCCCCGGCCCACGCGACCGGCACCGCCGGGCTCAGGTCGACCTTGCGTTGCGCGACGCGCGCGGCGGCTTGCTCGGCCGCCGCGCGGCTCACGGCGGAGGCCGGCTCAAAGAACAGCGTGACGAAGTCCTCGAAGTCGTTTTCGCGCTTCGCCATCGTGTAGAACGACGGCTCGCCGGCCTTGACCAATTGGCCCGGCGGCGTGGTCGCGATCAGCACCGCGTGCGTGACGAGTTGCGGCGCCTTTGCAAGCACGATCTGCGCGGCCATCCCGCCGACCGACCAGCCGCCGATCACGGCCTTGCCGAGTTCGAGCGCGACGATCAGGTCGATCGCGTCCTTGGCGAGCGACGCAGGATGATAGGTCCGCTCGCCGGTCGACTGCCCGAGGCCGCTGTAGTCGAAGATCGTGACCTGGAAGCCCTGTTCGACGAGACTGTCGAGGAACAGCGGATCCCATGTGTCCATGGTTCCGCGAAAGCGCACGCACAGGACGAGCGGCGTGCCGCTGCCGAACGTGCGATATGCGAGGCGCCGACCATCGACGTCGACGAACTGCGTTCTGGCGCCGAGGCTCGGACTATCGTTTCCCATAAGTTCTCCTGTCGTTCGAAACAAAACCGCGTAGTGGACATGCCCGGTCGCGATGACGCGGCCCGAACGCACCGTTGTCGTACCCGTATGCCGCCCTTCCGGGCCCTTCAGCATCCCGCGAGCGCTTGCATCACCCACCGCACGAGTTCGGGCGGATCGAACGGCTTCTCCAGCACGCACAATGCACCGAGCCGTCCCGCTTCGAGCAGCCGACGCGCGCTCGGGTGCGCGGTCACGAAGATGATCGGCACGTCGCAACACCCTGCGCGCAGCACGGCGAGTAACTCGATGCCCGACATCCCGGCCATCTGGATATCGCACACGATGCAATGCGACGACCCGCTCGCCCCGTGTTCGAGAAACGCCTCGGCCGATGCGTACAGCCTCACGCGCACACCCATCGAGCGCACGAGCGACTCCAGCGACTCTCTCATCGCCAATTCATCGTCGATGATGCAAACCGTCTTGTCGTGCACAGGGTGTCTCGCGTGGCGCCACGCTCGCTGGCAGGGCCGGGAACGCAACCGGATTTCGGACAGCGTACCGACCGCCCCCTGCGTCGGCAATCATGCCGAGGTATGGTGTCGTCGATACCGACCGTACCCGCTCGCGCGTCACGATCCGTCCGCGCTGGCGGACAGGCCCGGTGCAACTGCCGCGGCATGGATCATCCTGTCCCAGTTGCACGGAACGGTGCGGCCGCGCCCCCGCGGCCGATACACGCGATCGCCCGGCTTGATCAGCGCACCGGTCAGCACGCAGCGCGACGCGGTTCTCGCGGTCACGCAATGCCACAGCTGTTCGCCGAAATGCCCGAACCTCGGGTCGCTCCAGCGCACGCTGACAGCCGTATCCGACAGAATCTCGACGATCCTGATCCGCGAAGCCGCCGGCGCGGCGGCCTCGCGTGCGCTGTCATTGCGCTTGCCGCGCACGCGCCGCCGATGCCAGCCGGTCGCGCCCGGCATGTCGTCGCGCGCACCCGCCGTTCTCGACGGATCCAGCAGGCGCATCAGCGCGCGTTCGAACACATCGTCGTCTGCAAACGTTGGCTGCATCATCTCTACCGTTCCCCTCGCATTGAACGCGCTTGTGCCACTCGCGCAATCGACCCGTTGCACCGACGAATCGCGAACATCACCGCTTCGCGATCGCCCGCGCCGCGCACTTCACTCACGTTGGAATCGAGTCTAGGGGAACGGCTTTCCGCGATCCATCAGACCGTGGTCGATGCTTTCCCATACCAAAGTCTGACCGTCGCGGCGACGCGCATGCGGCCGAGGTCACGGCAAGCAACACACGACCGATCTGTTTTATAGTTGCCACTACATCGAAGTCGGACGCCACGCGTCGTTCGTCGTCCCGATGCTTCACTTTCGGTCATCCGGCTTCGCGCACCGCACGAGCCTCAGCGAGCACTCCATCCCCATGTCTACGTCCGCAGCCCTCACGCTCGGCCCGCCTTCCGGCCCTCATCCGGAGGAAAGCGAGCTCTTCCTGTCGGCACCGATACCGATCCTGATCGAAGACTGGTCCCGCGTTTATCGCGCGGTGAAGGAACTCAAGACGTCCGGGGTCTCCGATATCGACCGCTATTTCGACGAACACCCGCAGGCCGTCACTCAGCTGCGCGCGCTGCATGCGTTCGTGGCGGCCAACGACGCCGTGGTGCAACTCTTCGACGCGGAATCGAAGGCGCATTTCCTGCAGCACGCGGAGATCTTGTTGCCGGCCGACCGGCTCAGCAACAGCGCGGTGCTGCGCGCGATCTACGAAAATCGTACGGCCTGCCAGGGCGAGCGCACGCTGGTGACATTCAAGGGCCGCCGCGTACCGATCGTATGGCGCTGCTCGCTGCCGAAGCACGAGGACGGTTACCGGCGACTGCATTTCTACGCGTTCGACGTGACCGAATCGAAGGAGAACAGCGACAGGCTGGCGGTGTTGCGCGTGGAAGCCGCACGCGCGGCCCGTGTGTCGCTGTTCGCGGAGATGTCGGCGTCGATACTGCATGAGGTCAGCCAGCCGCTGTCGGCCGTCGGTTCATCGGCCGAAGCCGCGTTGCGCTGGCTCGAGCGCGACGAGCCCGACGTCGCCGAAGCCGCTGCCGCGATCACCCAGGCTGCCCGGTGGGCGCGCGATGCGACGGAGATCTGCCGCAAGATCCGCGGCTTCATCGGCAAGGCGCCGGCGAAGTGCGTCGACTTCGCGGCGGCAGACGCCGTGCACGCGGCGCTGTTCCTGATCGCGCCGGAAGCCGCTGCGCGCAACGTTCGCGTCGAGAGCCAGATCGATGCCGACGCACGCCTGTTCGCCGATCCCGTGCAGGTCCAGCAGGTGCTCGCGAACCTGCTGATGAACGGCATCCAGGCGATCGAAAGCGGCTCGTCGCACGAGCGCACGCTCACGGTCTCGGCCAAGCTGAGCGGCGCCGAAGTCGTGTTCGACGTGTGCGACACGGGGCCGGGCATCGAACAGCAATCGATCGATCAGCTTTTCGAGCCGTTTTTCACGAGCAAATCCGACGGCATGGGAATGGGCCTCACGGTCGCACGCTCGATCGTCGACGCCCACCACGGGCGCATCTGGGCACGCGGCGAACCGGGCGCCGGCTGCTGCTTCTCGTTCGCCCTGCCGGCCCATCCGCGCACGACCGGCCCGGCCGCATGACGATCGCGGCGTGCCGCGTCATGTCGCCAGTTGCACGCCGATCGCCTCGGACTTGCGCACGAGATCGGCAAGCGACGATGCATTCATCTTGCGCATCACGGACGCGCGATGCTGCTTGATGGTAATCAGGCTCAATCCGAGATGCGACGCGATCTGCTTGTTCAGTGCGCCGCTGACCACGTACGCGAGCACTTCGCGCTCGCGACGCGTGAGCAACTCGAACGACTGGCGCAACTCGTCATGCGTGTCATTGCGGACTCGCCGTGCCGCATCCAGCGACAGCGCGAGATTCACGGCGTCGATCAACTCGTGGTCGGTGAACGGCTTGACGAGAAAATCGACCGCGCCGCCCTTCAGCGCCTTTCGACACACTTCGACGTCCGCGAACCCGGAGATGACGACGATCGGGATCGACGGCCGGTCCGACGCCTGCTGAAACACCAGCCCGCTCTCCCCGCGCAGCCGCACGTCGAGCAACAGGCAGCTCGTGGCATTCTCCCAGCGCGCCACCCGCAACTCCGCCGTACTCGCGAAGGTCACGACGCGCAGGCCCAGCGATCGCAACAAGGTATCGAGCGATGCGCGCATGGCCGGATCGTCGTCGACGACGTATACGACAGCCGTCGAATCGTCTTTCATCGCTGCATCTGACATATCCTGCGCCCCAACCGTCCATTCAGTTTTCATCATCGCGAACCGCGTGTCGCCCGACACAACGCCGACGACAAGCGCCGTCTCGGCCACCTGCCGGGCCGGCCGCCGCCCTCGCAGCGCATCGATCGTCCGCGCCACTTCGGCGGTTGCTTCATTCGCGTCATGCGGAGCGTCGGCACGGCGTGCCGGCACATGCCGGACGCGCTGCGCGCGAGCGGCAACACGATCGGCGACGGGACGCGTCCGTGCGGCACACACGGACGGTTCCAGCCTGGCGACATGACGCGGGCTGCAGGGGACGGTTCGCAAAGCCGCGGGCGGGCAAGCGTGCGATCCGCTATTGACGAGTCGTCGTCGGTTCGGCTTACCCGAGCAGGTACCGCCCGAAGAACATTCTATTGACGATGGGCGCGCCCGGAGGGACGCAGTTCCCTCCTTTCGTGCCATGATGTTGCAGCGCGAGATCCGGTATCGGCCAGTCGCGCTCAGTCGGTGCCCGTGTGTTCCGGCTTGCGCTGCCGCCGCAATACCTGCGGCGGATGGCCGAACGCGCGCACGAACGATCGCCTCATCCGCTCGGTATCGGCGTAACCGGTTTCCCGTGCGATCGTGTCGATGGTCCACGACGAACTGGTCACGAAATCCCGGGCCGTTTCGAGCCGGATGCGCTCGACCGCCTTTGCGGGCGTCAGGCCGGTTTCATCCTTGAAGCGGCGCGTAAACTGCCGCTTGCTCATCCTCGCCACGTCGGCCAGCTTTTCGACGGTCAGATCGGTGCCGAGATTCGCCCGGATGTGCGTGATGACATCATGGATCCGATTGCTGCGTGCCGGATGATCGATCAGCACGGAAGATTGCGGCTGCGACCCCGAGCGTCTCCAGCGCTCGAGCACGAGATCTTTCGCGACCTGCAAAGCGGCGTCCGGGCCGAGATCCTCCTCGAGCATCGCGAGCGCCATGTCCATGGCCGTGCTCATTCCCGCCGAACTCCACAGCGTGCCGTCGCGCACGAAGATGCAATCCGTCTCCACCGACACCGCAGGGTAGCGATCCCTGAACCGGTCGAGAAACGCCCAATGCGTCGTTGCACGGCGCCCGTCCAGCAGGCCCGCCTCGGCGAGCAGGAACGCACCGAGGCAAATCGACGCCATGCGTTCGACCTTGCCGGACAGATCGACCAGCAGTTCGCGCATCCGGTCCGTGAGCGGTGGCGTCGATAACGAAGCGCCGACGAATACCGTATGCAGCTCCGACAGCCGCGCCGGTTGCGTCGACGCGCACATGCCGAACGACGCCTCCACCGGGCCGCCATCTTCCGAAATCACGCTCACTTCATAGAGCGAGCGGCCCGCACGGAGATTGGCGATGTCGAACACGGACAACGCGAGCAGGCTCATCACCTGAAACTGAGGGACGACGACAAGCCCAATGCGACGCATACTGACCTCACGCGAATCGACCCCACCGGCGCATACCGGCGGGGCCACAACAAACAGAAAAGCGGGCATGCGGCGGTGATCGCAACATGCCAACCGGCACTCCGGCGATGCTACAAGATTTTCGAGACAGGAAAGAATGGCCATGCAGCGCACATGGCCGAGCGTTCGGGCCGTCCCGTCGCACGACGACTGCCAGCAGGCGCGTGCCCGCGGCGCTTACACGGTCCACCTTCACGTTTGTCACGACACAAGGACCCCGGCATGCTGACGGCATGGGGACGACGCGTTGAACCCGGCGCAGCCGCGCCTGTTCGGATCGGGCGGCGATCGCCACAGACGGCGCGCTCGGATCGCGCGGCACGCCGGCGGCGTGCCGCGCAGCAGGACGCTGGAGCCGCAGACCGTCGACTTCAGCTCGGTGTACTTGTCGAGCGCATGCAGCGATTTGTCGCGGCCGTTGCCCGACAGCTTGTAACCGCCGAACGGGAAGTTCAGGTCGTTGCTGCCGTCGCCGTGCTGCCGGAATGGCAGGAACGGTTGACCGCGCGCGCGATGCACGTGCGCGTCGTTCATCCAGGGCATGACGTCGGCGGCCATCACGCAATCGATGGGGCTCAAGACCTCCACCGCCGACCCCTCCGCGAAGCTCGGCGTCGATTCGCGCCGCAACTGATGACGCTCATGCTGAGAAACGCGTCGCTGCGGCGCGACGCATAGCATCCCCGTGTGCCGACCGCCGACAGGTTGCGCGCGCATCCATCTCCGCACCACCTCATAACGATCCGACAATTTATTGGTTCCCTCGACGATGCGCCGTCCGTATCGTTCACCGACTCGTCAGACCAATCGACCAACGGGGGAATCCAACAATGAAACAGATCCGTTCACTCGCACTGCTCGCGCTGCCGGCCGCGCTCCAGGCCGCCGGCGCTCATGCGCAGAGCAGCGTCACGCTGTACGGCATCGTCGATGCGGGCATCGCATACGTGCACAACGCGCAGAACGCGAACGGCAGCAACGCGTCGAGCCTCGTCAAGTTCAGCAGCGGCAACCTGTCGGGCAGCCGCTGGGGCCTGCGCGGCACCGAGGATCTCGGCGGCGGCCTGGCCGCGCTGTTCCAGCTCGAAAACGGCTTCAACATCGGCACGGGCGCGCTCGGCCAGGGCGGGCGCGAGTTCGGCCGCAAGGCCGTCGTCGGCCTCGCGAGCAGCACGTACGGCACCGTGACGCTCGGCCGCCAGTACGATCCGGTCGTCGATCTCGTGCAGGGCCTCACGCAGGACAACTACTTCGGCGGCGTATTCGCGACGCCGGGCGACCTCGACAACTACGACAACAGCCTGCGCGTCAGCAACTCGGTGAAATACACGAGCCCGCTGATCTCGGGCTTCCAGTTCGAAGGCCTGTACGGCTTCGGCGGCGTCGCGGGCGCCACCGGCAGCGGCCGCACGTACAGCTTCGGCGCAAGCTACGCGAACGGCCCGCTGTCGCTCGGCGCCGGCTTCTTCTACGCAAACGGCGGCTCTACCGTCGCGAACGGCGTGCGCACGTGGTCGAGCAGTTCGGACACGCTGTTCAACACCGTGATCAACCAGGGCTTCTCGAGCGCGAAGTCGATCCAGATCGTGCGCGTAGCCGGCCAGTACGTGGCCGGGTCCGCCACCTTCGGCCTCGCGTATTCGAATACGCAGTACGGCGCGGACACGCTGTCGGCCTTCAGCCAGAACGCGAAGTTCAACAACGGCTCGGCGTTCTTCAACTGGCAGTTCTCGCCGGCGCTGCGCGCGGGCGTCGGCTACAACTACACGTCGCTGACGGGCCCGTCTTCCGCGCACTACAACCAGGTCAACCTCGGCGCGGATTACGCGCTGTCGAAACGCACCGACCTGTATGCGCTGTTCGGCTACCAGAAGGCGAGCGGCAACACGCTCAACGCGAACGGCGCGGTCGTGAAGGCTGCCGCGTCGGTCGGCTCGTACGGCGTGAACTCCGGCACCGATACGCAGGAACTCGCGATCGTCGGGATTCGCCACAAATTCTGATCGCGTCGCCGCACGCGCACGACGACGATCACAGCGACGACAGCGACGACAGCCGGCAGGCGCGCACCGCGGTGCGCCTGCGGCGTTTACACTGTCCGCGATCCCGTTCCGCACGACACAAGGAGGCCGGCATGCTGACCGTATGGGGGCGCCGCAATGCATTCAACGTCCAGAAGGTGATGTGGCTCGTCGACGAGCTTGCGCTCCCGCATCGGCACGTGCCGGCCGGCGGGCAGTTCGGCGTGCTCGACACGCCCGGTTTTCTCGCGATGAACCCGCACGGGCGCGTGCCCGTGATCGACGACGGCGGCACGGTCGTCTGGGAATCGCACAGCATCCTGCGCTACCTCGCCGCGCGTTACGGACGCCCCGGCTTCTGGCGCGACGACCCGGCCGAACAGTCGCGTGCCGACCGCTGGATGGACTGGTCGCAAACCACGCTGCAGCCGACGTTCCTGAACGGCGTGTTCCGGGGCTTCTACCGGACACCGCCCGAGCAGCGCGACACGGCGCGCGTCGAGCAAAGCATCGCGCAGTGCGCACAGCACTTCCGGGCGCTCGACGCGGCGCTGGCCGCGCAGCCGTTTCTCGCAGGCGACGCGCTCACGCTCGCCGACATCGCGGCCGGCACGCACCTGTATCGCTACTTCGAACTCGACATCGCCCGGCCGGACATCCCGCACGTGCAAGCGTGGTACGAACGGCTGAAAGCGCGGCCCGCGTATCGCACGCACGTGATGATTCCGTTCGACGACTTGCGCGGGCGGCTCGATTAGCAGATGCGCTGGCGGCGGATCTGTGTGGAAGCACCGTCTAATGTCGCCGCATGCCGCCGAATCCGCTCATGCCGCCGAACTGATGCATGCCGCCGAATCCGTGGCCGGCGGTGCCGGCAGGGAACGCGCCATGGTGAAAGCCGGCGCCGATCGGCGCGCCGAAGCGGCGATGTTCCATCCCGTTGAAGTGGCCGACGTGATCGAAGTGGTGGAAATGGTGGAAATGGTGGAAGCGATGGAAACGGTCGACGAAGACGAAGCCCACACCTGCGCCGATGAAAAGCGGCGGCCCCCAGTACCACAGATCGGCTTGCTCGCGCACGATTCGCCACGCGGCGTCAACGCGCCGCCGCTTCGTACAGGGTCTCCTGACCGCTAAACGACGTAGCGCGCCGGCTTATTCCAGGGGTCTGGTGCGAATGATCGACGCGGCAACCCACGGCCATCGTTGCCGCGGTTGGCGTCCGGCCTAGCGCCTGGCGAAGCGGTAGGCGGCCGCTGCCGTGATCCCGAATACCAGATGGGCCACCAGCGTGATCGCGCCGCGAACCGGGATGAACCACGGGAAGATCGCGGTGAACGCGTACAGGTTCACGCCGTACAGGACGAGGCCGAACGCGCCGCCCGCGAGTAGCGCGGCCGCGAGCGACAGGTTGCGAATCGCCTTCGTCAGGACGGCCGCATAGACCAGCGACAGCACCAGGTGCACGAGGGTCGCCACCGCCATGAGCAGCGGATCGAAGCCGGCGGACGCGCCGAGCACGCCGCGCCCCATCACGATAGCCGCCGTGAGGCGTGTGTCGCGCAACAGGTTCCCGATGGCGTCGTCGCCGACGATCGGCCAGAGCAGCAGCTCGACGACGGTTGAACCGACCGCCGCACCGAACGCTGCCCAGAGAACCGGGACGAAACTGGCGCGTTTCAATTGGCGCTCCCGTCGCAACCGGCCGATGCATCGGAGCGGCATGCGCCCGACCCGCTCCGATTCCGGTTGGGCAATGGTTGCCCGCGATACCGAACCGGGCGGCCACGCAAAATTACGATGCCCCTTCGCAATCCGTCCAGTACGCGAAAGGATCGCGATGTTTCGGATAGTTCTCGTCGAGCCATTTCAGCAACGTCGCCCGCGCATTGTCCATGTCGGCTTTCAGCGACGAGGTCGTCAGTTCGTGCACTTCGATGGACTTTTCGCGATCGATCACGAAGCAGTTCCAGTCGGGGCCGTCGAGATCCGGATCGTCGGACGCCTTCGACGACTTGCCCCAGCCGAACCCCTTGCGGGCGTCGATGTAGTACCGCGGATGCACTTTCAGGTACGACATCTCGCCGCCCTGCAGGCTGCTCTCCGCGCGCAGCACGTCGTGACCGTCGACGATCTGCGTGACTTCCGGAAGCCGGCGCGCCCGCCATCCGACGGGCAGCGTCGCGATGGCCTTGACGCTGTCGTACATCCCCCAATCCAGCCCCCAGGCTTCGGCCATGCGCTTCATGAATGCGTTCGCATTCGGATAGCCGCGCAACTGGATCCGGGTCGACAGCGTGACTTCGATACCGCCGCGCCCGCCCGTGCCGGCGGATGCGTCGTCTGCGTTCGCTTCGAACGGATTGCCCGGACGCGACGCGCGCGTCGCATCCGCGGGCGCCATGCCCGAAAACAGCTGGTCGAGCGCGGCACGCGCTTTCGACGACTTGTCCGGCTTGTTCATTACTGACCTCGCTTGCATCCGCACGGATGCATACATTTAATCTCGTTCATCTCTCCACCTCATCGTTTTTCGCGGTCGCATTGTCGTCGATCCGACGGCCCGAGCCTAGTACCGCGTATCGCACAACACTTTCTTCGCCCCCAACAGCGTACGGTGGCGGGCCGTCACGATACACCAACCCGGGCTAGCCGCCTGTCCCCACCGCCGCCCGCATCCGCTCCATCAACGCCAGCACCTCCGGCCGATTCTCCCCCTTCGCGTGCACGAAGTAGTACCTGAGCACCGAATCGACCTCATGCCGGCTCACGCGCACGAGTTCGCTGCGCTTGAAATAGGCGTCGGCGAGCGGCACCCGCGCCAGCGCCACGCCGAGCCCGGCCTCGGCCGCAGCCAGCACGAGGTTGTAATCCTCGAAACGGCGATCCTGCGCGCGCGGCTTGAACGGCACGCCCAATGCATCGAACCACGTGCGCCAGCCGGTCACATCGGAATCGTGCAGCAACGGCAGGTCGAGCAGCGCGGCATCGCCGCGCCGGCGGCGCTCCTTCGCCAGTTGCGCGGCGAGCCGCGGATGCGCGACCGGATAAAGCCGCTCCGGCATGAACGCGCGGGTTTCGAGCTGACGCCAGTTGCCGCGCCCGTACCGGACCGACAGGTCCGCCTCGCCGCCCGCGATATCCACGTTGCGAAGATCGATGCCGAGTTCGATCCGCAACGCGGGCGCCTCGCTCTCCAGCGCATGCTGGCGCTCGAACAGCCAGAGCTGCGCGAAGGCCGGCACCACGCTCATCCTGACCAGCCGCGGCGTACGCGGCGAGCGCCACTGATCGGCCGCACTGTCGATGATCGCGAATGCCTGCTCGATCCGGCCGACGAAACGCTGGCCGTCCGGCGTGAGACGCACGCCGCGCGCATGCCGTTCGAACAACCTCAGGCCGAGCCAGTTTTCGACAGCGGCCACCCGCCGGCTGATCGCGCCGTGCGTCACGCCGGAGACGTCGGCCGCGGCCAGGAACGAACCCTCGCGCGCAACCGTGCACACCGTCTCCAGGCTCGCGAGCGGCGGCCGCGAACCCGGCGCCGGCGCTGAGGCGGGCGACGCCGCTGGCGCGCGCTTCGCGCGGGTTGAAGCACCGGCCGGCCGCCGGCTCGAGCTGTGAATCATGGTCATACCTGCGTGCTGATCTGTGCGCTAGCTTAGCATCTTGCCACGCCGCATCATTGCCGCATGAACACACTCTCCACACCGTCGTCGCGCCATGCGCGGCAGCCGCTGGTCGCGGCCGGCGCGGTTGCCTTCACGATCGTTTCGTGGGCGTCCGCTTTCCCGTTCATCCGGATCGGCCTGCATGGCCTGACGCCGCTGCAGCTTGCGGCGGCGCGCTTCGCCACTGCCGCCATGCTGATCATCGCGTGGCTGGTAGCGCGACGGCCGCGCTTGCCCACACGCGGCGACGCGCTGCGCTTCCTTCAGTGCGGCTTTCTCGGCATCGCGCTCTACAACGCGCTGCTCAATACCGGCGAGCAGACCGTATCGGCCGGCGCCGCAAGCTTCATCGTGAATACGCTGCCGATCTTCACGGCGCTGCTGGCCGCCGTGTTTCTTGGCGAGCGCTTCAATCGCTGGGGCTGGCTCGGCTCGCTGGTCAGCCTCGCCGGCATCGCGGTGATCGCGCGCGGGCAGCCGGGCGGCCTCGTTCTCGGCGCGGGCAGCACGCTGATTCTCGGCGCGGCCCTGTGTTCGGCCAGCTATTTCGTGCTGCAGCGGCGGCTGATTCCGGTCTACGGCGCGCTCGCCTGCACCGCATACACGCTGCTGGCCGGCGCGCTGCTGCTCGCGCCGTGGCTGCCGGGCGCGCTCGTGGCGCTGGGCAGCGGATCATCGCACGATACGACGCTGGCAGTCCTGGTGCTGGGCATCTTCCCCGCCGCATTGGGCTACGCGACCTGGACATTCGCACTCGGCTACTTCGGCGCGGCGCGCGCCGCCAACTTTCTCTATCTGACGCCGGCCGTCGCGACCCTCCTGTCGATCGCGCTGACCGGCGAGCGGCCCGGTATCGAGACGGTGTGCGGCGGCCTGCTGGCGATTGCCGGCGTGATCTTCGTGGCGTTGCGCGGACGGTCCTAGGATCGATGCTGCATCGGGCCGGCACGATCGTCCCGGCGATCCGCAAGCGATCCGGCCGGGACGAACCCCGGCCACTGCGAAGCCGAATGTGTCGCGCGGGCTGTCGACTCGCGCCAGTTCGCCGACGCTGCCGGGCTTGACCGTTAGTTGCGTTTGAAAGAGGACATCGATCACGATGAAGCATGGCTACGCCACCGGATACGCAACCGAAATCGTCCAAACTGTGCAGACAAATCGACCGAACAGTTCCGGATTGACCGCGCATCAGTGTCCATGGCTTCGTCGCGGCCGCCGGCCGAATAATGGATGCGGCCGTAAGGCCGTCGACAGCGAATCGCAGCCCGTGGCTTGCCGCGGCGCACGATTTCCGGCATCCGGCGCGTGCGAATTTCGGGCGCCGGCCCTGCCGCAACCGCCCCGCTACGCGATTCGCTGCAGCGCGCAAAATCGGCTTCATATATATTCATACGAATTGCACCGTATCAGGCCCCGATTCTCCCGCTCACCCGGGCGGCACGTCGAACGGCAGGGCACGATGCAAGTGAAGCCCATGATGAGTATGGAGCCTCGTCCGATCGCCCCGACCTCGCCGTCGGCCGGTCGAGACGTCAATAGAAAGACATTCAAATCGGAGAAGGCAGATGGAACGAAGCACTGTCGGCATGCGCTGCAAACCCCTGATCACCGTCGCACTGGCTGCCGCCGCGTTCGCGGCCGCGTCGACCGCGATGGCCGACCAGGTCGTGAAGATCGGCAGCGTCGAACCGACGACGGGCGGCATCTCGCACCTCGGCAAGGACAACGAGAACGGTGCGCGCCTCGCGGTCGAGGAAATCAATGCGAAGGGGCTCGTGATCGGCGGCAAGAAGATCACGCTGCAACTCGATGCGCAGGATGACGCGGCCGACCCGCGCCAAGCCACCCAGGTCGCGCAGAAGCTCGTCGACGACAAGGTCGTCGCCGTCATCGGCCACCTGAACTCGGGCACGTCGATCCCGGCGTCGAAGATCTACAGCGACGCGGGCATCGTGCAGATCTCGCCGTCGGCCACGAACCCCACCTATACGCAGCAAGGCTTCAAGACGACCTACCGCGTCGTCGCGACCGATGCGCAGCAAGGCCCGGCGCTCGCGAGCTACGCGCAGTCGAAGGGCGTGAAGAGCGTCGCGGTGATCGACGATTCGACCGCGTACGGCCAGGGCCTCGCGAACGAGTTCGAGAAGAAGGCGAAGGCGCTCGGCCTGAAGGTGCTGTCGCACGACGCGACCAACGACAAGGCGGTCGACTTCCGCGCGATCCTGACGAAGGTCAAGGGCGAGAACCCGGACGCGATCATGTACGGCGGCATGGACGCCACCGGCGGCCCGCTCGCGAAGCAGGCGAAGCAGCTCGGCCTGCGCGCGAAGATCCTGTCCGGCGACGGCGTGTGCACCGACTCGCTGGCCGAGCTGGCCGGCCCGGCGGCCGACAACGTGCTGTGCTCGCAGGCAGGCGCTGCGCTCGAGAAGATGCCGGGCGGCCCGGACTTCCTCGCCAAGTACCAGAAGCGCTTCAACCAGGGCATCAAGTTCGATGCGCCGTTCGCGTATGACGCGGTCTACATCGCGGTCGATGCGATGAAGCGCGCGAACTCGACCGACCCGGCGAAGATCCTCGCGGCGATGCCGTCGACGAAGTACGAAGGCGTGATCGGCACGACGACGTTCGATTCGAAGGGCGACCTGACGCACGGGATCATCTCGATCTACGGCTACAAGAGCGGCAAGAAGACCTTCCTCGACCAGGTGAAGATGTAACCCGCCGCGGCGCCGGCACGACGGGAACGCCACCCGTCGGCGCCGGCGCCGCGCGGGCCGATTTCTGATTCACGGAGACGAAGCATCATGTGTGCAATGGCGTATGCGGAATTCCAACAGGAGTTGAAGAAGGCACAGCTGACGGCCCGCGAGTTCGCCCGGCTGATCCGGATGAACGAAAGTTCGATCACGAATTATTCGAGCAAGGGCACGGTCCCGTCCCACCTCGCGGTCATCGCGAAACTGATCGGCACGATGGCTGCGCACGAGATCGATTTCCGGCGCGTGATCCGGCAAATGCGGATCGAACCGAAACGGCCGCGCGGCGGCGGTGCGTTTCCTGCGGCGGAAAAGCTGCGTTCCAGGAAAACGGCTAAAGCGGACGCGTGAGCCAGGCAGGCGTCGACAGCATCGCGGAGCTTGCCGCTCGACGCTGAAATGAAGGCCCTCTCACGGGCAACGCAACACGCGGCACCCGATCGTCACCCCGCCGCCCTGACGTGATCGAGCAGCGCCTGCAACGGATGGCGCACCTGCTTCGACGACATCCGCTTCACCTGGCTGCGACACGAATAGCCGGTCGCCAGCGCCTCGCCTTCCGCGTCCACCGCATCGACATGCGCGGCCCACGACTGCGCATAGATCGTCTTCGACGTCTCGAGATTGCGCGCCTCGTGCCCATACGTGCCCGACATCCCGCAGCACCCGGTCGCCTGAACCTGCAAACGCAGCCCGCGTCGCGCGAACACCTGCGCCCATTGCTTGCCGCTGTCGGGCGCATTGGTCTTCTCGGTACAGTGCGGCAGCAACCGGTACGACGCGGGCACGCCGCCGGCACCGGCACCGGCACCGTCACCGATACCGGCTTCCGGCAGCGCCTGCAGCAGCCATTCCTGCGGCAGCGCCACCTTCGGCACCTCGGTCAGCCCCGTCACCTTCAGGTATTCCTGCCGATACGTGAGCGTCATCGCCGGATCGAGGCCGACCAGCGCGACGCCCGAGTGCGCCAGCGCGGCCAGCTGCGCCGCATTGCGGATCGCCGCCTGCTCGAACGCCCGCAGAAAGCCCTGCACGTGCAGCGCCTTGCCGTTCGGCGCGAGCGGCGCAAGCCACACCTGAAAGCCCGTGCGCGCCGCCAGCTCGATCAGCGTCGCCAGTTGCCCGGTATCGAAATAGCGCGTGAACGTGTCCTGCACGATGACGACGCTGCGTGCGCGCTGCGCGTCGCTCAGCGCGGCGAGCGCCTGCGGGTCGGCCGGCTTCACGCGCCATTGACGCATCACGGCCGCGAGATCGAAGCGGCTCAGCAGCGGGCTGTCGACCATGCCGACGTGCCGCTCCAGCACCGTGCGCACCCATCCCGCCCGCATCAGCCCGTTGTACAGCGCAGGCACCCGCGCCATCCACGGCATCGTGAATTCGAGCGAACCGATCAGGTAGTCGCGCAGCGGCCGCAGGTAACGCTGGTGATACAGCTCGAGGAAACGCGAGCGAAACTCCGGCACGTTCACCTTCACCGGGCACTGTCCCGCGCACGACTTGCACGCGAGGCACCCGGCCATCGCGTCGTACACCTCGTGCGAGAAGTCGGCTTCGCCGTTGCGCGCCGCGCGGCTGTTGCGCCAGCGCGTGGCGAGGCCGCTCAGGAACGGTTGCCGCGCGCGCGCCGCCGCGACGACGTCGACGCCGGCCTGCCCTTGCAGGCGCAACCATTCGCGCATCAGCGATGCACGCCCCTTCGGCGATTGCACGCGTTCGCGCGTCGCCTTCCACGACGGGCACATCGCATCGTCCGGATCGAAGTTGTAGCACGCGCCGTTGCCGTTGCAGTGCATCGCGGTGCCGTAGCTCTGCCACACCCGCTCGTCGATCTGCCGGTCGTGGTCGCCGCGCGTCGGTACCTCGTCGATCTTCAGCAGCCGCATCGCGCGGTCCGGCGGCGTCGCGATCTTGCCCGGATTGAACTGGTTGTACGGATCGAACGCGGCCTTCAGTTGCTGCAGCGACGGATACAGCTCGCCGAAGAACGCCGGCGCATATTCGGAGCGCACGCCCTTGCCGTGCTCGCCCCACAACAGGCCGCCGTGGCGCCGCGTGAGCTCGGCCACCGCATCCGACACGGGCCGTACCAGCGCCGCCTGCTTCGGGTCCTTCATGTCGAGCGCCGGCCGCACGTGCAGCACGCCGGCATCGACGTGCCCGAACATCCCGTATTGCAGCCCGTGGCCGTCGAGCAGCGCGCGGAATTCGGCGATGTACGCCGCGAGGTTCTCCGGCGGCACCGCGGTGTCCTCGACGAACGGCTGCGGGCGCGCCTCGCCCTGCACGTTGCCGAGCAGGCCGACCGCGCGCTTGCGCATCGCATACACGCGCTTCACCGCGTCGTCGCCGGCCGCGAGCGTGTGGCCCAGGCGCTCCACGCTCGTATCGGTGCGCAGATGGTCGACGAACGCGCGCACGCGCGCATCGACGTCATCCGCGTCGTCGCCGCTGAACTCGATCAGGTTGATGCCGAGCGTCGGCCGAGCGTCGTCCTGCGGGAAATACTCGGCCACGCTGCTCCACACGAAGTCCTTCATCGCCAGCATCAGCACCTTCGAGTCGACCGTCTCGATCGACAGCGGCTGATGCGCGAGCAGCGCGCGCGCATCGCGCAGCGCGTCCATGAAGCCCGCGTAGCGCACGTTGACCAGCATCGAGACCTTCGGGATCGGCAGCACGTTGAGCTTCGCCTCGACGACGAAGCCGAGCGAGCCTTCGGCGCCGCACAGCACGCTGTTCAGGTTGAAGCGGCCGTCGGGTTCGCGCAGGTGTGCGAGGTCATAGCCGGTCAGGCAGCGATTGAGCTTCGGAAACTTCGCTTCGATCAGCGCCGCCTTGTCGTCGCTGATGCGCCGCGCGGTGCGATAGACCTTGCCGATGCGGTCCTGCCGCGCGCAGCGGCGCTCCAGTTCGTCGTCCGCGAGTACGTCGCTGTGCAGCTGCTCGCCGCCCATCAGCACGAAATCGAGCGCGAGCACGTGGTCACGGGTCTTGCCGTACGTGCAGCTGCCCTGCCCGCTCGCGTCGGTGTTGATCATCCCGCCGACGGTCGCGCGGTTCGACGTCGACAGTTCCGGCGCGAAAAACAGCCCGTGCGGCTTCAGCGCCGCATTGAGCTGATCCTTGACGACGCCCGCCTGCACGCGCACCCAGCGCTGCTCGACGTCGATTTCGAGGATCCGGTTCATGTTGCGCGACAGGTCGACGACCACGCCGTCGGTCAGCGACTGCCCGTTGGTGCCCGTGCCGCCGCCGCGCGCGGCCACCGCGACGTCGCGATGCGCGGGCTCGGCGAGCAGCCGCGCCAGCAGCCGCACGTCGTCCGCATGCGCGGGGCAGATCACCGCTTGCGGCAGGCGCTGGTAGATCGAGTTGTCGGTGGCCTGCACCGTCCGGTTCGCATGGTCCGCGCGGATTTCCCCGGCGAATCCGGCGGCCTGCAGCGCGGCGAGAAAGTCACGGTACGCATGCGCGGGCGGGCTGGCGGGACGGGGCAACGGGGCGATCGACATGGGGTAAAGGCGCGATGTGGGTGGAACCGGCCGGTTCGCGTGGCCAAAACATGATTTTTTAGCAAGTTTCCACGCAGCCGGGAATTCCAGTATCTTTGGATACTTCGCGAGAAACAAACGAATTCTGCCCTGGCGAATATTGCATAAAACTCATGAATTACCGTCGCCTCACCCCGTCGATGTCGCTGCTGCTCGTGTTCGAGGCCGCCGCGCGGCATGAAAGCTACACGCGCGCAGCCGAGGAGCTGTCGCTGAGCCAGAGCGCGATCAGCCGGCAGGTCCAGACCCTCGAGGATCAGCTCGGTGTGCCGTTGTTCCGGCGCGAGGGCCGCTCGGTGAAGCTGACCGACGTCGGGCGCCGCTACTTCACCGAGCTGAGCGGCGCACTGGGGCGCATCCGCGGTGCGACGCTGCAAGCGATGTCGCACCAGGCGGGCGCCGGCACGCTGCGGCTGGCGACGCTGCCGACGTTCGGCTCGAAATGGCTGCTGCCGCACCTGCACGATTTCTACGCCGCGCATCCGGGCGTGACCGTGCACCTTCATTCGCGAATCGGCGCCATCGATTTCCTCAACGACGACCTCGACGCGGCCATTACCGTCGGCGCGGACGACTGGCCGGGCCTGCATGCACACCGGCTGTACAACGAGTTCCTGATCGCGATCGCGCCGCCGGATACCGGCAGCCGCCGCAAGGCCGACGTGCGCACACCGGCGTGGGCCGCGAAGCAGTCGCTGCTCGGCGTGACGAGCAACCAGCAGGCGTGGGCGGAATGGTTCTCGCACTATCGGCTCGACCATCGGCAGATGCGCATCGGCCCGAGTTTCGAGCTGACGTCGCACCTGATCCAGGCCGTGCGGGCCGGGATGGGAATCGGGCTGGTGCCGAAGGTGCTGGTGGAAGACGAGCTGAGCCGCAACGAGCTCGTATCGATCGGCGACGCGATCACCAGCCAGCGCAGCTATTACCTCGTCTATCCGCCGGGGAACGAGACGCTGCCGTCGCTCGTCGCGTTCCGCGAATGGCTGCTGACGTCGTGCTGAAACGCGGCCGCCGGCGGGCCGCTCAGGTCCGCCATTCGCCGAGAATCTGCTCGGCCAGGTAGTCGCACGGCGGCCGCGCCGATTGCGCGCTGCGCGCGAGCACGACCTCGAGTTCGCCCAGCGGCGGCAGCCCGTGGCTCTCCGACAGCTGCACGAGATGGTCGGGAATGCAGCAGCGCGCCAGCGGCGCGACCGCGAGCCCGGCCTCCACCATGCTGAGCAGGCCGAGGTGGCTCGGGCTTTCATACGACATCCGGTACGGGATCTTCCGCCGGTTCAGCGCCTTGACCGCCTGATCGCGCGCCATGCTGCCGCCGTGCGTGAAAAAGGCCACCGGCAGCGGCCGCTCTTCCCATACGTTGCGCTTCGGCGATCCGACCCAGACGAGCGGTTCGAGCCGGATCAGCTCGCCGGTCACGCCCTTGATCCGCGTGAGGCACGCGAGGTCGACCGTGTTGTCCTTCAGCATCGGCACGAGCGCGCTGCTCGGCTGGCCGATCACGCGCAGTTCCACGCGCGGATGCATCGCGGCGAACGTGCCGAGCACCTGCGGCAGCAGCGAAGAAATGTAATCGTCGGGCACGCCGATCGTCACGCGGCCGCGGATCTCCGGGCGCACGACCGACGCCCATGCCTCGTCGCGCATCGCCAGCATCCGGCGGCCGTATTCGGCGAGCATCGCGCCGTCGCCGGTCGGCGTCACGTTCCGCGTATCGCGGATGAAGAGCGGCTTGCCGAGCGCGTCTTCCAGCGCCTTGATCTGCATGCTCACCGCCGACGGCGACCGATGCACGGCCTGCGCGCCCTGCGCGAACGATCCGGATTCGGCGACGGCCACCACCATCGCGAGCACATCGAGGTCGAGCTTTTTCATCGCATTCAGAAAAACTGATCAATCGATTCAGTTTATCCCGTTTTACTGTTCCCCACCACGGCCGGACAATGAATCCCGTCAGCCCTCACTCGTTGCAGGAATCATCAGATATGCATACATCCGGATCGCTCTACGGATTTCTCGTCATCGGCGGCATGCTCGCGGTCACGCCCGGGCCGAACATGGTCTACGTGATGTCGCGCTCGATCGCGCAAGGGCGCACGGCGGGGCTGATTTCACTCGGCGGCGTGATGATCGGGTACCTGTTCTACATGTTCGGCGCGGCGTTCGGCATCACGACGCTGTTCATGAGCGTGCCGTATGCGGGCAGCGGGCTGGCCGTGGTCGGTGCGGCGTACCTGCTGTATCTGGCGTGGCAGGCCGTGCGGCCCGGCGGCCGCTCGCCGTTCGAGGTGCAGGCGTTGCGCAGCGAGGGGCCGCTTCGGCTGCTCGCGATGGGCGCGACGACCAGCGTGCTGAACCCGAAGCTTGCGATGCTGTTCATTTCGTTGCTGCCGCAGTTCATCGACTACCGGAACGGCAGCGTGCTCGGGCAATCGCTGTTTCTCGGTTCGTTGCTGATCGCTGCGTTCGCTACCGCGAACGGGCTGGTGGCGATCTGTTCGAGCAGCATCGCAAAGTTTCTGCACGGGCGCCCGACGTTGCTGCTCGCGCAGCGCTGGGCGATGGGGCTCATTCTTGGCGGGCTCGGGGTGCAGATGGTGGTCGATGCTTCGAAGATGGCCGGGGTGGCGTAACGGCCGCGAGCGAGCCCCTGATACGGAATCGGCCGGCACAACGTCGCCGTCCGGCAGCAACGCAAGAAACCCTCCGTCGCCGCGGCTCGGTCACTTCGTCAGCAACTCGGCCTCCAGCTCGCGCAACCGCTCCGGAAACCGGACACGCAGCACCAGGAACCACCCGAGCCCGATCGCCAGCAGCGCGACGAACACATAAGAGGCCAGTTCAAAAAGACCCTCGAGGGGCTGTTAACTTCGCCGGCGACCTGTTAACCTCAAGCATCTGAGCAACGGGATCATGAGGAATGCAAGCGCCGATCGTTGATGACGAATTGTGGATA
>NZ_JAAGPP010000280.1:0-5037 GCF_017104975.1 Burkholderia sp. Ac-20344 | reverse complement strand
GCGCTCGCCGAAGCCGCGCGCGTGCTCGATGGCACGCCTTACCGGTTCCGCTGGGCCAACTTCCAGGGCGCCGCGCCGCTGTTCGAGGCACAGCGCGCGGGGGCGATCGATCTCGCACCGGCCGGCGACCTGCCCGTGCTGACGGCCGCGCTCGGCGACCCGTCGTTGCGGATCGTCGCGACGCGCGTCGGCTCGCCGGCGTCGCTCGGCATCGTCGTGCAGCCCGATTCGCCGGTCCGCACCGTCGGCGACCTGAAAGGGCAAACCGTCGTCGTGTCGTCCGCGCGCGGCAGCATCTCGCAGTACCAGTTGTACGGCGCGCTGCGCGAACACGGCCTCGCGCCGCGCGATGTCGACGTGCGCTTCGTGCTGCCCGTCGATGCGTTCGCCGCGTTCGAGGCGAAGCGGATCGGCATCTGGGCGACGTTCGACCCGTACTACGGGCATGCGGTACGGCGCGGTGCGCGCATCGTCCGCGACGGCAGCGGCATCAATTCCGGGCTGGCGTTCCTCACGTCGCCGGTCGAAACGCTCGACGATCGCGCGAAGCGCGCAGCGCTCGCGGACGTGCTGGCGCGGCTCGCCCGCGCGGGCCAATGGGCGCTCGCGCACCCGGGCGACTATGCGAACGTCTATGCGTCGCTCACGCGCCTGCCGCCCGACGCGGCGACCGACATCGCGCGCCGGGCCGCACTCGCGCAGCGCAGCCTCAGCGGCGCCGACATCGACGTGCTGCAGCGTGTCGCCGATCGCGCGGCGGCCGACGCGATCCTGCCGCGGCGCGTCGATGTCGCATCGATCGCGATCCGCAACGTGTCCGCCTGAGCGAGGCCGCGCACGGCTGCGTTCAGCGTGGCCGCGCCATATCGAGGTCCGGCACGTCGTCGCCGAACGTCGAGGCGACGAGCGTGCGCATCGCCGCGACCAGCAGCGTCGGCCCCGACTGGTCGAACGTACCGCGCTCGCCAGCAGCCGGCCCTATCGCTGAAGCGTGACGCCCTGCCCCCTCTGCGCGGGGCGGCCAGCGGTGGGAACCCCGCCGCTGCATCGCACGACGTCGACGCGCCCGTCGACACATCCGCCGCGCCTGCATCGATTGGTGTTACGAATCCCCGAATCCTGCCTACAATGATCAGAACGCCTGTCGTCCGGCCTGCAGCGGACGACAGCCGGATCCATACGGTGCAGCGCAGGCCGGATCTCACGGGGGACGTATGTCCGTGCACGCCAGAAAGCCGCTGGTCTCGCTCGTCGTGCCGTTCCACGACGAGGACGAAACAATCGACGCGTTCTTTGCGACAACGCTGCCCATCCTCGAATCGGTCGAGTCGGTTCGTTTCGAGATCGTCTGCGTGAACGACGGCAGCCGCGACGACACGCTCGGCAAGCTGATCGACGTCGCCGCCGGCGACCCACGCGTGCGCATCGTCGATCTCACCCGGCGCTTCGGCAAGGAAGCCGCGCTCACCGCCGGCATCGACGAAGCCACCGGCACCGCCGTGATCCTGATCGACGCCGATCTGCAGGACCCGCCTGCGCTGATTCCCGCCATGGTCGAACGCTGGCTCGCCGGCGCCGAGGTCGTCGCCGCGAAACGCACCGACCGCATGTGCGACCCGCTGATGCAGCGTGTGGCCGCCGCGCTCTACTACCGCGTGCACAACCGCCTCTCCGAAGTCGAGATGCCCGAGAACGTCGGCGATTTCCGCCTGATGGACCGCCAGGTCGTCGACGCGCTGCGCGCGCTGCCCGAGCGGCGGCGCTTCATGAAAGGCCTGTTCGCGTGGGTCGGCTACCGCATCGAGATCGTCGAATACACGCGTGCACCGCGCAGCGGCGGCCGTTCGAAATTCTCCGGATGGCGGCGCTGGAACTTCGCGCTCGAAGGCATCACCAGCTTCAGCACCGTGCCGCTGCGCGTGTGGACCTACATCGGCCTCGCGTTCGCCGCGCTGTCGTTCATCTACGGCGCGTTCATCGTCATGCGCACGCTGCTGTTCGGCAATCCCGTGCACGGCTACGCGTCACTCATCTCCGCGATGCTGTTCGTCGGCGGCATCCAGCTGATCGGCATCGGCGTGATCGGCGAATACCTCGGCCGCATCTATCACGAATCGAAGCAGCGCCCGGTCTATCTCGTGCGGCGGCGCTACCACGCGCAGCGGGACGCCGCCGCGCATCCGGCGTCGAAGCTGCTGCAGTTCCCGCTCAAGCGCACGCACGCGGCCCGCCGCCGGACGGCGCAGCCCGCGACCGCCGGCCACGGTGCGCGGAAAGCCTCCGTCAAGTAAGCGAGCACCCGACGCATGGATCTCGCCCGGCAATCGATACGATCGGCGGCCTCTCCCGTCCGCGCATGGCTGACACCCCGGCGCGTCGTTGCGTACAGCGCGGCAGCGCTCGCGTGCTACGCGCTGTTCATCGCGATCTGGGTCACCGTCGTCCGTCACGCGCCCGCCACCGCGCTGTCGCGCCCGGGCCCCGACTACGCGGTGTTCTGGTCGGCGTCGTACGTGATGCTGCACGGCTCGCCGTGGCAAGCGTACGATTTGCCGACCTTCTCGCGGCTGGCAGCCGAACTGTTCCCGCAGTTCCGCCGCGAAGACCTCGTCGCGTGGCTGTACCCGCCCACCAACCTGCTGCTCGTGACGCCGCTGGCGCTGCTGCCCTATGCGGTCGGCTATCCGCTGTTCGTCGCGTTCGGCGTCGTCGTGTTCGGCTTCGCCGCATCGCGCGTATCGGGCCTCGGCGCGCTCCCCGGCGCCTGGCGCGCCGGCGGGTTCGCGCTGGTCGCCGCCCCGTGCGTGTTCGTCACCGGGCTGTTCGGGCAGAACGCGTTCCTGACCGCGTCGTGCGCGGCCCTGGCCGTCTGCTGGGCGGACCGTCGGCCGATGTGGGCCGGCCTCTGCATCGGCCTGCTGTCGGCCAAGCCGCAACTGGCACTGCTGTTCCCGTTCGTGCTGATCGCCACGCGCGCATGGCGCACGATCGCATGGGCCGCGCTCGCCACCACCGCGTTCGCCGCGTTGAGCGTCCTGATCTGCGGCGTCGAATCGGTACGCCTGTTCGTCGCCGGCACGGCACTCGTGCGGTCGCTCCTCCTCGAGCAAGGCGTCGTGTTCTGGCTCGTGTCGCCGGCGCCGTTCGCCGCCTTCCGACTCGCGGGCCTGCCGCCCGGCGTCGCGTATGCCGCGCAAGCGTGCATCGCGGCGCTGGCGATCGCGGCGGCCTGCATCGCGTGGGCGCGCTCGCGCGACATCCGCTTGCGCGCGGCGGTGCTGGCGGTCGCGACGCTCGCGGCCAACCCGTACGTCTGGCACTACGAACTCGCCTGGCTCGGCATCGCGATCGCGTGCATGCTGGCGATCGGCTGGCAGGACGGCTGGCTGCGCGGCGAGCAGGCCGCAATCGCGTTCATGTGGCTGCTGCCGATCGTCGAATACCTGAATCCTTGGCTGCAAGGGCCGCAGATCGGCCCGGCCGTGACGCTGTTCGCGCTCCTCGTGCTGCTGCGCCGCGCCGGCCCGGGCGCTCACAACGCGAGCCGCGGCGGCACGTAGACGCCGTAGTACGGCCCGACGCCGGTCGCGACGCCCGTCATCTTCACGCCGGCGACGAAGTGACCCTGGATGTACTTGTACGTACCGCCCAGCGACACGTCGATGCGGAACGCCGCGAACGCGACGATCGGCACTCTGGTGCTGCTCGACGTCTGCGTGACGACCGGCAGCACCACCGTCGTGCCGACCGGCACCGACGTGTAGAGCGTCGCCTTCACGCCGGTCGCGAGATTGATGCTGTCGCCGATACTGAGCGTCGTCGGATTGCCGGTCACCATCAGGCCGCCCATCGTCGTCGTGTCGGTCGCGGTCGACTGGAACGACGTCCACTGGCCGCCCATGCACAGCGAGCCGTAGGTCTGGCCGTTCGTGATCGAGAATTCATACGGCTGGCCCGTCAGCGGATTGATCAGCGGCTGGTTGGTCGCCGCGTTCCAGTACTGGTTGTACACGCACTGGTCGATCGCGATCGGAAACAGCCCGCCGGACGCGACCCCGCCCGGCGCCGCCAGCACCGCCACCGCGGTCGCGCTGCCGGACGCGCCGGGTATCCCCAGCAGCCCGCCGAGCAGCAGCGGAATCGAGCCGCCGTTCACGCCGGGCGTGCGCGACACGGTGACCTGCACCGCCGGCACGTCGTACGGGCCGGGCGTGATGGTCGTCGGCTGCATCGATGCGGGGCTGCGCGTGACGTTCCAGTATCCGGTGGTTACCGTGCCGGTCGACAGCGCCGCGCCGGCCGCCGAGTTCTGCGCGATCACGCCGTTCGCCGCCGGCGCGGCCTGCGACCAGTTCAGCGCGCCGCCGCTCGGCGACATCATCGCGTCGGCCCCCGCGAGCGCCGCCGCGTCGGCCGCGTTCTGCAACTGGTTCTTCACCGCGGCCACCCACGCGATGTCGATCGCCAGTGCGCCGAACGACAGCAGCGGAATCAGGAACAGCAGGAAGAACAGCGCAACCGAACCGCGCTGCCGCGCGCGGCCGACGGGTCGCGTTGCGCTCACGTCATTCATAAAGCATCACCGACGTCGCCGAGACCGTCACCGGGCCGGTGAGCGCGCTGAATGCGGAACCCAGCACGAGCCCCGAATACGTGTAGGTGATCGTCACCGTCAGCGCGGTGCCCGCCGTCGTGCCGTTTGCCTGCGTCACGGTCACCGCCGGTGTCGTCGCGGTGCCGCCGGTGATCAGGCTGTTCTGCATGTAGTTCTGCGCGACGTTGGCGATCTGCGTCGTGGTCAGCATCGGCACGCGCAGCACGACGCCGGCGCGCGCGGCCTCGCGGCTCGCGTTCGTGATCACGGCCTTGTCGCACAGGATCAGGCTCGTGTCGATGATGCCGATCAGCACCATCAGCAGGAACGGCAGCATCAGCACGAACTCGAGGGACACGACGCCGCGCGCGTGGCGGGCGGCCGTCGCCCCGCGTGTCATTTTGCGGCCCCCGTGCCCGGCGGCGCGGCGCCCGGCACGGGGA
>NZ_JAAGPP010000279.1:0-5444 GCF_017104975.1 Burkholderia sp. Ac-20344 | reverse complement strand
CGAAGGCGGCGCACGCGCGCCGTATCGGGACAACGCATCCGGCGAAGGCGCGAAGCGCAGCTTTGGCGACCGTCGCACGTCGTCGGATCGCCCGCCGCGCCGTGATGACGACGCACGTCCGCGCCGCGCAGGTGCCGGCGAAGGCGGCGCACGCGCGCCGTATCGCGACAACGCATCCGGCGAAGGCGCGAAGCGCAGCTTTGGCGACCGTCGCACGTCGTCCGATCGCCCGCCGCGCCGCGACGACCATTCACGTCCGCGCCGCGCAGGTGCCGGCGAAGGCAGCGCACGCGCGCCGTATCGCGACAACGCGTCCGGTGAAGGCGCAAAGCGCAGCTTCGGCGACCGCCGTACGTCGTCGGATCGCCCGCCCCGCCGTGATGACGATTCACGGCCGCGCCGCGCAGGTGCCGGCGAAGGCGGCGCACGCGCGCCGTATCGGGACAACGCATCCGGCGAAGGCGCGAAGCGCAGCTTTGGCGACCGTCGCACGTCGTCGGATCGCCCGCCGCGCCGTGATGACGACGCACGTCCGCGCCGCACAGGTGCCGGCGAAGGCGGCGCACGCGCACCGTATCGCGACAAGGCAGCCGGTGAAGGTTCGAAGCGCAGCTTTGGCGACCGTCGCACGTCGTCGGATCGCCCGCCCCGCCGTGATGACGACGCACGTCCGCGCCGCACAGGTGCCGGCGAAGGCGGTGCACGCGCAACGTATCGCGACAAGGCAACCGGCGAAGGCGCGAAGCGCAGCTTCGGCGACCGCCCTGCCCGTCCCGCACGCGACGGCGAGCGTGGCAGCGCCGAGCGCCGCTCGTCCGCCGCGGGTCTGAAGACCGCGCAACCCGTCAAGCGCCAAGCGGCCGACGTCGACTACGGCGACGAAACGGGCCTGATGCGCCTGTCGAAACGGATGTCCGAGCTCGGCATGTGCTCGCGCCGCGAAGCCGATGAATGGATCGAAAAGGGCTGGGTCCTCGTCGACGGCGAACGCATCGACACGCTCGGCACCAAGGTCCGCGCCGACCAGAAGATCGAGATCGACGAACGGGCGAGTGCCGCGCAGGCCGCGCAAGTGACGATCCTGCTGCACAAGCCGGTCGGCTATGTGTCGGGCCAGGCGGAAGACGGCTACGAGCCCGCGGCCGTGCTGATCACGCGCGCGAACCGCTGGAGCGGCGACCATTCGCCGGTACGCTTCTCGCCGCAGCACCTGCACGCACTCGCACCGGCCGGCCGCCTGGACATCGATTCGACCGGCCTGCTCGTGCTGACGCAGAACGGCGTGATCGCGAAGCAACTGATCGGCGAGCAGTCGGATATCGACAAGGAGTACCTGGTGCGCGTGCGCTTCGGCGAACGGCTCATCGACATCGACCAGCACTTCCCGGCGGAATCGCTCGCGAAGCTGCGCCACGGCCTCGAGCTCGACGGCGTCGCGCTGAAGCCCGCGATGGTGAGCTGGCAGAACGGCGAGCAGTTGCGCTTCGTGCTGCGCGAAGGCAAGAAGCGCCAGATCCGCCGCATGTGCGAACTCGTGGGCCTCGACGTGATCGGCCTGAAGCGCGTGCGGATGGGCCGCGTGATGCTCGGCGCACTGCCGCAGGGTCAATGGCGCTATCTGTCGGCCGACGAGACGTTCTGACCATAGGCGCGCCGCACGTGCGCCATGCAATGAAAAAGCCCGTGCAAGCGGGCTTTTTTCTTTGCTGCCGGAAGCCGGACGATCAGTCGTCGCCGGTCGGATCGAGCCCCGGAAACAGCACCTCGGTGAAACCGAAGCGCGTGAAGTCGGTGATCCGCATCGGATACAGCTTGCCGATCAGGTGATCGTATTCGTGCTGGACGACGCGTGCGTGAAAACCGTCGGCCACACGATCGATCTTCTCGCCGAACTGGTCGAAGCCGCTGTAGCGCACCTTCGCGTAGCGGCTGACGACGCCACGCATACCCGGCACCGACAGGCAGCCTTCCCAGCCCTCTTCCATGTCCGGCGGCATGTACTCGATCTTCGGGTTGATCAGCACGGTCTCGGGCACCGGCGGTGCATCCGGGTAGCGATTGTTGTTGCCGAAGCCGAAAATGATGATCTGCTGCCCGATGCCGATCTGCGGCGCGGCCAGGCCGGCGCCGTTCGCATGGTGCATCGTCTCGAACATGTCCGCGACGATCTCGTGCAGTTCGGGGGTATCGAACCGCTCGACCGGCTTGGCGACTTCGAGCAGGCGCGGATCGCCCATCTTCAGGATCTCGCGAATCATGGCGTATTGCCCTCCAGGAGTTGGTGCAGGCCGTCTTCGTCCAGCACGGGGATGCCGAGTTCCTCGGCCTTCGCGAGCTTGCTGCCGGCTTCGGCGCCCGCGACCACGTAATCCGTCTTCTTCGATACCGAACCGGCCACTTTCGCGCCCGCCGCTTCGAGCATTTCCTTCGCGGCATCGCGCGTGAGCGTCGGCAGCGTGCCCGTCAGCACGACCGTCTTGCCGGCCAGCACGCCCTGCGGCGCCTTCGGCGCGGGCGGTCCTTCCTGCCACGTCACCTTGCCCGGCGCGCGCAACTGCTCGATCACGGTCCGATTGTGCTCTTCCGCGAAGAACTGGTGGAGCGACTCGGCGACGATCGGCCCGACGTCGTTGACTTCGAGCAGCTCTTCGATCGATGCGTCCATGATCGGCGTCAGCGAGCCGAAATGCTTCGCGAGATCCTTCGCGGTCGATTCGCCGACGTGACGGATGCCGAGCCCGTAGATGAAGCGCGCGAGCGTCGTGTGCTTCGCCTTCTCGAGCGAGTCGAGCAGATTCTGTGCGGACTTCTCGGCGAAGCGGTCGAGCTCGGCGAGCGTCGCAAAGCCGAGATTGAACAGGTCGGCCGGCGTGCGTACGAGATTCAGCTCGACGAGCTGGTCGATGATCTTCTCGCCGAGCCCGTCGATGTCGAGCGCGCGGCGCTGCGCGAAGTGCCACAGCGCCTGCTTGCGCTGCGCCGGGCAGAACAGCCCGCCCGTGCAGCGCGCGATCGCCTCGTCCGGCAGGCGCTCGATCTTCGAGCCGCACACCGGACATTCGGTCGGCATCACGAATTCGGCCGCATCGGCCGGGCGCCGGTCGAGCAGCGCGCCGACCACCTCGGGGATCACGTCGCCCGCGCGGCGCACGATCACGGTATCGCCGATCCGGATGTCCTTGCGGCGCACCTCGTCCTCGTTGTGCAGCGTCGCGTTGGTCACGGTCGCGCCGCCGACGAACACGGGCTCGAGGCGCGCGACCGGCGTGATCGCGCCGGTGCGGCCGACCTGCACGTCGATCGCGACGAGCGTCGTCAGCGCTTCCTGCGCAGGGAACTTGTGCGCCAACGCGAAGCGCGGCGCGCGCGACACGAAGCCGAGGCGCTCCTGCTCGTCGCGCCGGTTGACCTTGTAGACGACACCGTCGATGTCGTACGGCAGCGATTCGCGCTTCTCGCCGATCTTGCGGAAGAAACCGAGCAGGCCTTCGGCGCCGTGCACGACCGCGCGCTCGCGGTTCACCGGCAGGCCGAACGACTCGTACCAGTCGAGCAGCGCGCTGTGCGTATCGGGCATCGGCATCCCGTCGAGCACGCCGATCCCGTACGCGAAGAACGACAGCGGGCGCTGCGCGGTGATCTTCGAGTCGAGCTGGCGCAGGCTGCCGGCCGCCGCGTTGCGCGGGTTCGCGAATTCGCGCTGCTCGGCTGCGCGCTGGCGTTCGTTCAGGCGTGCGAAATCGCGCTTGAACATCAGCACCTCGCCGCGCACGTCGAGCACGGCCGGCACGTTCTTGCCCTTCAGCTTCAGCGGAATCGAGCGGATCGTGCGCACGTTCTCGGTCACGTCCTCGCCCGTCGTCCCGTCGCCGCGCGTCGACGCCTGCACGAATACACCCTGCTCGTAGCGCAGCGAGATCGCGAGGCCGTCGAACTTCAGTTCGCACGCGTATTCGACGGGCTCCGTCACCGAGCCGGCGAGATCGGGCGTCTTGTCGAGCGCATCGGCGACGCGCTTGTCGAACGCAACGATGTCCTCGTCGGCGAAGCCGTTGTTCAGCGACAGCATCGGCGCGTCATGGACGACCGGCGTGAAACCGCCGGCCGCCTCGCCACCCACGCGCTGCGTCGGCGAATCGGGCGTCACGAGTTCGGGATGATCGGTTTCGAGCTGCTGCAGTTCGCGAAACAGCCGGTCGTACTCGGCGTCGGGCAGATCCGGCTGGTCGAGCACGTAATAGGCGTAGTTCGCCCGCTCGAGTTGGTCGCGCAGCCACGCGGCACGCGCGTCGGGCTGGCTGGCTGGCGGTTCGGCTTGGGTTCGGGCCATGCTGGCGGCAGATTCGTTCTGAGAAAATCGGATGCCCGATTATCTCAGTTTGACGCCGCGGCGGGGCGTGCAATGCGTGCCCGATGTGCCCGATACGCGTGCTGCAGCGCAAACAGCGAGGTGCGTGCTGCAGCGGCAAACGGCGGCACTGAAGGCCGCCGTTTGCGCGTTCGCATTACTGGCTGAACAGGCGGCGCGTGACCGGCGAACCGGCCGGGATGCCGGCTTCCTCGAGCTTGGAATACAGCTTCATCAGCTGCTGCTCGATCGCCAGCAGCGTCGACTCCGGCAGCGGCCGGCGCGAATCGTCGACCACGCGTGCGCCGATCCGCTCCGACAGCGACTTCGCGTAGTCGCACATCAGCCGGAACGGCAGGATGTCCTCTTCGGCGACCGGCACGTCGAGCACCAGCGTGATCATGTTGCCGCCCTTGTACGTGAGGTCGTCACGCAGGAAGTTCGTGTCGCCGAACTGCAGCATGAACACGGGGTTCTGCTTCGCGTCGAGCTTCACGAAACGCGTGCCGTCGCGCGACAGCAGCAGGCCGTCCTGCGACGCGACCGCCTGCACGTAGTTCGCCGACCACGGCGCGCCGTCCGACATCACGTTGATCGACAGCTGCGCGTCGCACTGTGCGGCAAACGCGTCGAGCTCGCGCGCCATCGCGACCGTTTCCATCATGTCCGGGAATTCCGGCGCGCCGTCGATTGCGTCGGCGAACTGCTGGACGCCCGTCACGAATTCGGAGAACTCGAGCTCGTTCAGCGCGCCGCTGCGGTTCGCGAGCTGCGCGGCCGCGCGCAGTTCCTCGTAGCGCACGCCGTTCTGCAGCAGTTCCCACTGGCCGCCTTCCGGCTTGCCTTCGATATGCACGGGCTTGCTGCCCGCGCGGCGCAGCCGCTGCGCGGCCGGCAGGATCTTGTCGCCCGGCAGCGCCCCGCCGAGGCGGATCGGCACGATGCAGTCGATCCGGCGGTCGACGATCGCCGGCGGCGCCGACGAGATCGTCGTTGCGGCCGGCAGCACGGGTTCGGCCGCCTCGGCGGCCGCTTCGTGCGCGACGGCCGGCGCGGCCTCTTCACCGGCCACCGGCTCGACCGTCTCGGACGGCGT
>NZ_JAAGPP010000278.1:0-5293 GCF_017104975.1 Burkholderia sp. Ac-20344 | reverse complement strand
GGCGCGCTGCGGCTCGCGCTGCAGGCGCTGCAGGCGCTGCGGGCGGCGGAAGGCGGCTGACGGCAACTGAAGGCAGTTGAAGGCAGTTGAAGGCAGCTGAAGTCGTTCGAGGGTAGTCGAAGTCGCACCGAAACGGGGCCGCTGGCGGCAAGCGACCGGGAACCGTCCGGCGGGCAACCGGGTGCGACGTTAAAATGGCCGTTCCGCTGAGCCCTGAGCGCCATTCCCCCGCCCATGTACAAAGTCATCGCCACCGATCTCGACGGCACCCTGCTGAACAGCGACCACCAACTCGATCCGTACACGATCGACACCGTCCGCCGGCTCGACCGCGACGGCCTGCAGTTCGTGATCGCCACCGGGCGCCACTACGCGGACGTCGCCGGCATTCGCGACGTGCTCGGCATCCGGCCGTACCTGATCACGTCGAACGGGGCACGCGTGCACGCGCCGGACGACACGACGATCCACGCGCAGGACATCGATCCGGCGATCGTCCGCGGTCTCGTGCAGCCAGACGTCGTCGGCGCGCATGGCCGCGTGATCGTCAACCTGTTCACCGACCAGGGCTGGCTGATCGACCGCGATGCGCCGCACCTGCTCGAATTCCACCAGGATTCGGGCTTCCGCTACGACGTGATCGACATGGCCGCGCACGACGGCACGGATATCGCGAAGGTGCTGTACATCGGCGATCCGGCCGATCTGGCGGTCGTCGCCGAGCAGATGCGCGTGCGCTTCGGCGATGCGGTGTACGTCACGTACTCGCTGCCCGACTGCCTCGAAGTGATGACCGCGAACGTGTCGAAGGGCCGCGCGCTGCGCTCGGTGCTCGCGCGGCTCGGCGTCGACACCGGCCACTGCATCGCGTTCGGCGACAACATGAACGATATCGACCTGCTCGAAACCGCCGGCCACGCGTTCATGATGAACAACGCGAACCCCGACCTGGTCGCGCGGCTGCCGCACATCCCGCGGATCGGTAACAACTTCGACGCAGGCGTCGCCCGTCACCTGCGCACGCTGTTCTCGCTCGAAGGCAACGTCGCCGCATCCTGAGCGTCCTGCCGGGGCCGAAATGAAAAACGGGCGCCAAGGGCGCCCGTCGAAATTGCCTGCCTCGTATTCTTGGACAGCGTGAGGCTCGCTGCTCTGCTCGCTTGACCCCGTAGTGTTTTATTCGCTTGTGCGAGCCGATGCCGGCAGCAGGGCGACGGCGTTGTCACGCCCCGCGACCAGCGGGTAGATGATCCCGGCGAGTACCGCGCCGATGATCGGCGCCACCCAGAACAGCCAGAGCTGGCCGATCGCCTCGCCGCCCACGAACAGTGCGGGGCCGGTCGAGCGGGCCGGGTTCACCGACGTGTTGGTGACCGGAATCGAGATCAGGTGAATCAGCGTCAGGCAGAGGCCGATCGCGATCGGCGCAAAGCCGGCCGGCACCCCGCGCTTGTCGGTCGCGCCGAGGATCACGAACAGGAAGAAACCCGTCATCACGACTTCGCAGATGAACGATGCGCCGAGCGAGTAGTGGCCGGGCGAGCGCTCGCCGAAGCCGTTCGTCGCAAAGCCGCTGCCGACGACGTCGAAGCCCGGCTTGCCGGTCGCGATCAGGTACAGCACGAATGCGCCGAGCGTTGCGCCGACAACCTGCGCGACGATATACGGCACGAGATCGCGTGCGGGGAAGCGGCCGGCGACCGTCAGGCCGACGCTCACCGCCGGATTCAGGTGGCAGCCCGAAATGTGGCCAATTGCGAATGCCATCGTCAGCACAGTCAGGCCGAAGGCAAGTGCGACGCCGGCAAAGCCGATGCCGAGGCCCGGAAAGGCGGCGGCCAGCACGGCGCTTCCGCACCCGCCGAGCACCAGCCAGAACGTGCCGAATACCTCTGCAGCGAGACGCTGAGAAAGATTCATGTAAGGACCTTGTTCAAGTGGATTGAGACAACCGGACGACACGACGGATTTAAACCATCACCGGGAATTGGTCTGGATTATAGGAAATGAATCGGGCCGAGGAGGGTCAACGATTGTTAAATTTGAATGGCTGACGAATGCCTTTTATTAGAATAAGTCCGCATTCTCGATATAGCCGAATCGGTTAAAGATGACAGCATTTATTACGAAGGGTAGGGCGGCAGTACGGATGGCGTAACGGATGTTGGTGTCCCGGCCGGATTCGCCGGGGCCGCATCATCGAAAAGGGGAGTCGAAAAATGTCTCAATACGCGAAACTCAAGGCGCAGATCGCCGATCTGCAGGCCCAGGCGGACGATGTGCGCCGCCAGGAAGTGGCGGCGGTGATTGCCGAAGTCCAGCAAAAGATTGCCGAATATGGGCTGACTGCCCAGGATCTGGGCTTCGCGGAGCGAGCGAAGCGCGGACGCCCGCCGAAGAAGGCGCCGCTGCCGCCGAAATACCGCGATCCGAAGTCGGGCGCGACGTGGAGCGGGCGCGGCAAGCCGCCGAATTGGATCGTCGGTAAAAACCGCGATCGTTTCCTGATCGAATGACCGACCCCCCCCCAAACAAAAGAGCCGCATCGAGATGCGGCTCTTTTGTTTTGCGCGCCGATTTCGGCGCGACGTTGATTACGGAGTATTTCCTCGCGGATTTCCGTGTCAGGCGCCGGCGACCCGGCGCAATGCCGGTTGCCGGGTTCCCGTGCAAAGCGATTCGTAAGTTTCGACATAACGCTGCGCCATTGCCTTCGAGCTGAAGCGCGTGTCGAAACGTTCTCGGATGGCGGTGCGCGACAGGCTGTCGATCCGGTGCAGCGCGCCGACTGCGCCCTGCACGTCCTCGACGATGAAGCCGGTGACGCCGTCTTCGATCACTTCCGGCACCGAGCCGCGGTTGAACGCGACGACCGGCGTGCCGCAGGCCATCGCCTCGATCATCACGAGGCCGAACGGCTCCGGCCAGTCGATCGGGAACAGCAGCGCCTTCGCGCCGGACAGGAACGCGGGCTTCTGCGCCTCGTTGATCTCGCCGATGAATTCGACATGCGCCTGGCCGAGCAGCGGCTCGATCACTTCCTTGAAATAGTCGGCGTCGGCCTTGTCGACCTTCGCGGCGATCTTCAGCGGCAGCCCGCTTTGCGCGGCGATCCGGATCGCGGTGTCGACGCGCTTTTCGGGACAGATCCGGCCGAGGAACGCGAGGTATTCGGGCTTCACGCCCGGCTGCGGCGTGAGCAGCGTGTCGGGCAGCCCGTGATACACGGTGCCGGCCCACGCGGCCTGCGGCAGCGGCTTGCGCTGGTTGTTCGAGATCGACACGACCGGCGCGTCCGGGAACGCGTCGAACACCGGCTGCAGTTCCGGCAGGTCGAGGCGGCCGTGCAGCGTCGTCACGTACGGCGTGTCGAGGCGCGACATCAGCGGGAACGGCAGGTAGTCGAGGTGGAAGTGCAGCACGTCGAATTCGTGCGCGACCCGGGCGACCTGCTCGAGGAGCCGCATATGGGGCGCCATCGAATCGCGGATCGACGGGTCGAGCCGCAGCGCGCGCGGCCACGCCGCCTCGAGACGGGCCGACGTGACGGAGTCGCCGCTGGCGAACAGCGTCACGTCGTGGCCGAGTTCGACGAGCGCCTCGGTGAGGTAGGACACGACACGCTCGGTGCCGCCGTAGAGTTTCGGCGGAACGGCTTCGTAAAGCGGCGCGATCTGGGCAATTCGCATGGGTGTTCTCCTGTTTCGGTCCGACGGCACGGTGGCGCCGATGCGGATCCCGTGCAAGGTTGCGGAACTCGCCGACGTACGCGGTTGGCGGTACGTGGCCGTGCCCTGGGCGGGGTGCGCGGGGCGCCGGACGGCAAGCTGCGGGGCGGGCCGGCACGGCTCGCGCCGCCGCCCATTGGAGTCCATTATCGATATCGCCCTGCGGGGTTCGAGTGTTTTTTCAAACGCTTAAGGCTTGTTACACGCTGAAATACGCGAAAACCCCGAGAAAAGGGGTACGGAATCATGAATCGAGATGGCCGCAACTATTGTTGCGCAATCGTGAAAAACCACTATAATTTTTACCGATTCGATAGTCGGTGGCCTTGCCGGCAAGCCTTCCGCCATTGCGATGAGGCCATCGAATCCATCGCAGCCGAAGCCGCGCTGTCACTCGCTTCCCCGATTGCCGCTTTCAATTCGCCTTGTCGGAAAAATTCCTACACGGTTTACAGACAAATCCTGCGCGGCATACGCCACTTCGCTGATACCGGCATAAATGCCGTTTAGCCAAAATTCGCCCTGTAAGACTATAAACGAGCCGACTGCGCGCCAAGAGCGCCCTGATCGAGCAAACGTTTTCATAACATGAATGGCCAAAGCAAAGCTCTTTAACGGGGGAATCATGAGCGCTACCAGCGAAATGCTCAGTGAGATCAAAGAGGTCAACCTGTCGTACCTCCTCCTCGCGCAACGCCTGCTGCGGGAAGACAAGGCGATGGGCATGTTCCGCATGGGCATTTCCCAGGAACTCGCCGACGTGCTCGCCAACCTCACGCTCGCACAGACCGTGAAGCTGGCCGCGTCGAACCAGATGCTGTGCCGCTTCCGCTTCGATGATCACGCGCTGCTGTCGTCGCTCGCCGACAAGGGCCGCAGCGATGTGGTCGCACACGCCCACTCGGCCATCCTGATGGCCGGGCAGCAGGTCGAAAGCGTCCGCTGATCCATCCTGCCTTGCGACTGTCCCGGCGTGCCGCGCTGGTGGGCAGCGTATTGGCCATCCATCCGAATAACGTCAAGCAGACGGTTATCACCATGGCAAGCAAAAGCGTCGTGATCGAGGTGAAGGAAATCACCCTCGCCATCGAACTGATCGAACTGGGCGCCCGGCTGCAACTGCTGGAAGCGGAGACGAGCCTGTCGCGGGACCGTCTGATCAAGCTGTACAAGGAACTGAAGGGCGTGTCGCCGCCGAAGGGGATGCTGCCGTTCTCGACCGACTGGTTCATGACGTGGCAGCCGAACATCCACTCGTCGCTGTTCTACAACATCTACCGGTTCATGCAGGATCACGGCCGCTGCGAGCCGATCCAGTCGATCGTGAAGGCGTACCGGCTCTACCAGGAGCACGTGAACCTGTCCGGCGACGAGGCCGCGTTGAGCCTCACGCGTGCATGGACGCTCGTGCGCTTCTTCGATTCGGGGATGCTGCAGATGACCCCGTGCACGCGATGCGGCGGCCACTTCGTCGCGCATGCGCATGATCCGCATCAAGGTTTCGTCTGCGGCCTCTGCCAGCCGCCGTCGCGCGCGGGCAAGACCCGCAAGGCCGCCGCCGCGCG
>NZ_JAAGPP010000277.1:0-5511 GCF_017104975.1 Burkholderia sp. Ac-20344 | reverse complement strand
GCCCATCAGCACGAAAATTTCGCCTTCCTGCACATCGAAGGAGACGTTGTGCACGCCGACGACCTGGCCGGTGCGCTTCAGCACCTCGTCCTTCGTCGCGCCGGCGGCGAGCATGTCGAGCGCCTGCCGCGGATTGTTTCCGAACACCTTACATAGATTTTCTATCACAACTTTCGGGGTATGCATCGAAACCGACCTCTTCATCCAACTATCATCCTGCGCCGAATCCACATTTCTAAAACTCAGAAATAATCTATCGATCCACGACAACGCTTTCCGGATCGCCTTGCAAATTCGGCCGAAACTGATTAACCGCCTTTCGATAAGACGGAGCGAAAAAACAACGGATATTGGAATTCGACAGATTGAGAAAGGCAGCCACATCCGATCCGTACAATCAGCCGTCAATCGTTCGAGGCCACATCCAAGATCGCCCGAAAGAATCAGCCATCACGAAAACGTCACTCAATGGCTGACTCTGTACTCTCACACATGACCCGATACGGGCTTGCGCAATGCGAAAGCGAAACCCTCAGCAACCCACGACAGTTTCGGCTTGATCCATACACGTCCAAGTGAATAGGGCCTGATCGACCGAATACAATTTGCACATTTTTCCAGATCGGCAATCAAGCCTGCCCGGATTGTCAATCTGCTTCCGTTCCACTACCCGAGCATTACTGCTTCACATCTTCCGTCCACGCATTCACGCGATCGGCGTGCGCAGCGATCCATGCATCGGCGGCCGCTTCCGGCTTCGAGCCGTTCTGGATCGCGAGCATCACGCTGTCGATCTCACCCGGCTTCCACTGGAATTTCTTCAGGAACGCGACGACCGGCTTGGCCTTCGTTTCGAGCTGAGGATTCACGACGCTGTCGACGTGCTCCGCGCCGCCGAACACCTTCTTCGGATCCTCGAGGAAACGCAGCTTCCACTTCGCGAACATCCAGTGCGGCGCCCAGCCGGTCACGATCACCGGCTTGTTCGCACCGACGGAGCGCGACAGCTCGGCCGTCATCGCGCCGCCCGAACTCGGCATCAGCGTGTAGTTCAGGCCATAGCTCTTGATCGCTTCGTCAGTCTTGCGCATCACGCCCGCGCCCGCATCGATGCCGACGATCCGGCCGCCGAAGCTGCTTTTCTCCGCGTTCAGATCCACGATGCTCTTCGCCTTCACGTAGTCGGGAACGATCAGGCCGATCTTCGCGTCGGGAAAGTTCGCGCCGAGATCGACGACCTTCGTCTTGTATTCGCTCCAGTAGGCGCCATGCGTGACGGGCAGCCACGCGGACAACGTCGCGTCGAGGTCGCCGCGCGCCACGCCCTGCCACATGATCCCGGCAGCGACCGGCACGAGCTGGACCGGGTAGCCGAGTTTCTTCTCGATCACGCGGGCCGCGACGTTCGACGTCGCGACGCTGTCGTCCCAGCCTTCTACGTAGCCGATCTTCAACGTGGGCTTCGTGTCGGCAAGCGCCGATGCGCTCAGTGCCACCATTGCCGACAATGCACCGGACCACAACAGATTTCCGAATCGTTTCATGACGATCTCCTTGATGTGCGCTATCTCTCTAGGTTCTTCAGCCACAATTCGGGGGTATCGTCGTTATCCGACGGATGCTTGCCCCCAAGCGACTCATCGACGCTTCCGAGGTTGGGGCAATTGGCAGATCAGGAAACCCGACAATCGCTCGCAGCAGCACGGCGGCACCGTCACCCCCACGAAATCTCGCACTACCGAATCCTGCCATTGCGCGTCATCTCGCCCCCTCGCCGACACAAGCATCTACCCTTTAGGTGCCCCGCACAAGCAGGCAGGCGCACGCCCGAGAGTACGTCCGTAATGAACGATAAGGGCTGCTACCGCAGCTCAATGCGCCCCCTTTGGCTTCCCAAGGCGGAGCCGCCGTCGCGCTCCATTTTTATCGTCCCGGTCTTCTGGCGGACGGATTCATTTAGTCATGTTCTTCGCCTTTTGACCAGACATGCCCGCTTTGCGCAGCAGCGCACGCGAGTGGTGCCTCCATCGTCTGGCGAATGCAATTCGCCACGGATTCGGTGCAGCACGCCACAGGACTGTGGCCGTCGTGGCGCCTGGCGCTCGGCGCCTCCGTCATTGATATGATTTTTGCGGAAAGCAACGTTGCTCCGTAAACCGTGCCTCGGGTGAAAAGCTCAATTTGAGACGCAAGAAGCGCCCCCATGTCGCCCGACTGCACAGCGTCGCTGTCCCACTTCGCGTTCATGCCATTACCGAACTTCACGATGATCGCGTTCATGCATGCGATCTGGGTGATTCGGATGGCAAACGACCCGAGCGGCCAGCCGCTCTACCGTTGGTCGGTGATCAGCCCGGACGGCGGCCCGGTCAAGGAACTGTTCGTGGTCGGCCGCGACCGCATCCCGTGCACGGGCGTCGTCGCGCCGCTCGACATGATGCCGAACCTGATCGCCGCACGCATGGGCACCCCAACCATCACACGAGTCGCCGATCCATTCTCCTGCGAAAACTCCATTGCGAGTGCAGTCATTGCGAAGCGGGAAGGTGGCCTGCTGTCGGAAGCCGATGCGGACGCGAACGCGGCCCGCATCGATGCCGAACTCGCCGCGGCGCTGGCTTATCCAGCGGACGCCCGACACGGGGCACGCGCGCTGTTCCGACCAATGCAGGTGGCTGTCTGTCGACAAGGCACCCGCTGGGTACACGCTACGATTCAATCGAGATCGGCACTTGCCGGTGACGAGGGTTCTCGAAACCGGAACTGCAAACCGTCGGAAGCGCGGCGCGCTTGACGTGCGTACCGAACGATCGCTCGGGGGCACGAAGCCGCTTCTGCCGACACGCATGTCAGCGTGTTCACGCCGGTATCGGCGACGGGCGTCCCTGCTCGATGACACATCGCACGCGCTCCCAGGCATCGACATAGCGATGCGCAGGGGCGATCAATAACTGTATGTCGTGGAACGTCACCATTTGCTCGATTGCGATACGCTCATCGACCAGGAGCGTCCATGGTTGCCCTTGCTCGACGCGCTGCATGCATTGCTCCAGCGCGTCTTCAGCACGCTTGTATAAGCCTAGATCGACATCGTCGATCTCGATATCGCGCAAGAAGAATGCGATATAGATGGTGCCGAGCAATGCCATGAACTGGTCACCGCTTCCGTGACCCGAGCTCATCGTTGCAAGAGCAAGGTGAAATCTCAGCGATAAACGTCGCACGTCCACCGAAGGCAGCGGAAGCAGCATCGATTTCGTGAGCGGCCGTCGGTCGCGTCGAGAAGGGTGACTCATGTTGGATCTTTCTAGAATTGTCTGATTCTGCGTGTGCAATCGATAGGGCGGAACGATTCGAAACCGCCCCGTTAGCGTGGTCTGCGTGGGCGGCCTGCCGCCCGCCAATCACCTGCGGCCAGACCAGCAGTTGAAGAACGCGGCACCGCAAAGGTGAACGACGGATGACCCCGAATTTCATACGATTTCCTCGCCGCGAGTACGCTTATATGGATACGGCCATCCGTCACGATGGCCGCTTGTCATTGCTCGCGGAAGGCGCTTCAACACGCGACCTCACCGGCAAACAGGTCGCGTTCCGAAAGAGGTTCAGTTCGACGCGACAGCCGGGCCGGTGCTTGCGCTCAACGCCGACCGATCAGCAACCCGATCAGCACCCCCACTCCGAGCGCGGTTGCCGCCGTTGTCCATGGGCGATCGTGCACGTACTCGTTCGCGACACGAGCGGTCTTCTTTCCCTTCTCGACGACAATCACCTGCGCTTCTGCCGCCCTCTTCTTGACATGCTTGAGTCGATCGCGAAGCGCCTCGCGCACGTTCTCTTCATCGAAAGCGTCGACGCCTTCATGACCCGCGTAGTTCGCTTCCCGTTCCCCTGCACCTTGCATATTTGTCGACGTCGTCATCACGATCTCCATTTGATGAATTGCATCCTGATTTCATTTCGAGCGCACCTACCCGCCTTGTCGACTCGGAGTCCTCCCGCACGATCCGCGTTCGGCGTTCGGCGGATCCGAAATCGCTATTTGCCGCCAACGCGCGGTGATTGGAAATCCGCATGAACAACGTACCCAACCGAATTTCCGCCGGCAAGCGATATGCGCATTTCAACCAACCCGACGACCCAGCAACGAGTGCGTCACGCAACGGCTCGACGCACATCGATCTCCACGCCGAGGGATCCTCCGCTTCCCTGCCTGCTGCACCCTCTGACGGGAGATGCGCCGTGATAATCCATGCCTACCGCCAGTTTCACGTAATGTTCGTTGGGGCAGATGTTGTTCGCGGGATCGAAGCCGACCCAGCCGAGACCCTCCACATAGGCGCCCGCCCACGCATGGCTGGCCGCCTGTCGCACCTGGCCGTCCATCAGCAGATAGCCCGAGATATAGCGTGCTGGAATACCCAGCCGGCGGGAGGCCGCAATGAAGACCTGCGCATAGTCCTGGCAAACGCCCTTTCCGCCGGCCCATGCCGTCTCGGCATCGGTATCGACATCCGTGAAGCCGGTTGCAAATTCGAACTGGTCATGGATCGCCTCCATCAGTTCATGGAGCACCATCAGCTGATTCGACACACCGGAAAACGACATCGCGAATTCTTCGAGCGCGCCCGCCGCCTTGGTCAACTGCGTCTCACGCAGAAACAGCCACGGATGAGCGCAATCGTCGAGATAGCCAACCACCCCCGTCACGTCGCGCGTCGTCACGTTTCCGACGGCTTCGATCACGATCTCGCTCGCGCTCGAAACATGGTCGGCAAGATCGACTCGATTCCCGAATCCGTCGAGATACGACAACCCGGGCTGCTTTCCATTGACCCGGATCTCCCAATCGACGACCGTCTGACTCGCATTCGACAATGGGTGAAGGCACATGCGTTGAATAGCCTGCTGCACGGGCGCATCGTAGACATAGCGGGACGTATGAACAATCGAGAGGTGCATGATTGCGTTCAGTTGAAGTTGTACGCCTGGGCGATTTCCAGCCCCAGTCGGTGGTTGCGCCGAATGAATCCGGTCAGGAATTCGTGCACGCCGTTCTTGAAGATGCGTTCGATCGTACTGTCGGACAGCGTCGTGAGCATCTGTGCCGCGGTGTCGTGGCACGCGTGAGCGGCACCATGCTCTTTGACCAGCAGGTTGAGACTCGACATCACGCGGCCGTAGCAATAGCGCAGCGAACGCGGCATGCGGCCGTTCAGGATCAGGTAGTCGGCGATGTTCATCGGCTTGTACTGCACGTCGTATACCCAACGGTAAGAGTTGTTGGCTTCGACCGACCGCAAGATCGACTCCCAGTGGTTGGTATCGAGCAGCGTGCCGACGTGCGACACCGACGGCAGCAGCAAGTGGTATTTGACGTCGAGGATCCGCGCGGTGTTGTCGGCCCGCTCGATGAACGCGCCGATCTGCGCGAAATCGAAGATCTCGTTGCGCAGCATCGTGCTGTAGAAGCTGCCGAGGATCAGCGCGGTCTCGCGCTTCACCTCGTCG
>NZ_JAAGPP010000276.1:0-5591 GCF_017104975.1 Burkholderia sp. Ac-20344 | reverse complement strand
AATCAATGTTAGTAGACCCGCAGACGCGTGTACGTGATCTAAGTTTATTTTTAGTGGCCACACAACCCCACAAGTATACACAGTTGTTGCCACTCTTCCCCGACACGACGCTGTTCCGCTCGAGCGGCCGCACGCCGTCGTGCACGCCACCGCACGGCTGCAGCAGCACCTCGAGTTCGTCCTCGTGGCGGCTGACGAGCGCGCGGTGCCGCTCGAGCGCGGCCGGATCGAGCAACGCCTGCGCGGCATGCCGGACGATGACGATCGCGCGATCGTCGCGCCGCTCGACGATCGCATCGATCCGCCGCCGGGCGCGCGCCACCGCGGCGCTCACGTGTCGCTCCCGGAATGGCGCGCGTGCCTCACAGCGAACCCTGGAATTCGAGCACGCGTGCCTTGAACTCGTCGGGCACCGCCTGCGTCGTGTTGTTCGCGTAATCGAACATCACGTGTGTCGACATGCCCCGCGCGACGATGGTCTGGTCGTCGCGCTCCATCAGGTGTTCGAGATCGAAGCTCTTGCTGCCGAAACGCACGATGCTCGACCGGATCGTCAGGTTGTCGCCGAATTGCGCCGGTGCGAGGTACTCGCACTGCGTCTTCACCATGATGTGCGGCAGCTTCTCGCTCCGCGGCAGGCCGAGGAGATCGAACATGTAGCAGAGATACGAATGCTGCAGATAGTCGTAATAGACGGGACTGCTCACATGCCCCATCGAATCCGTATCGCGATACTTGACGTGAATGGGCGTTTCGTAATGACGTTTGGACATGGTGATTCTCCGCAATGACTGGGTTGATTTATATTCTCTAACCTGATCGGCCTGTCAGGAATTTGAAAATTAATCGAACACCTATCGGGACGCCACTATCAGAACGAATAGCGATCCGCTGCGGAAGGGCGTGTACTCGGCAGCCTCAACCCCAAGAAAAATACTCCATAACCGCTCCATTAAAAATCGAATTTCCCGCCCGATGAAAATCTCAAAAACGGGCAAAACCAACGCTTCATACTCCTGCGGCCCAGCTTATTTCTGTCATTCATAAGGTTATGAATTAGAAACTGGCAACTATGTTAGTTGCGCATGGAAAGAGCGATTCAATACAGTCGCGCTGTAGTAAAAAATCCACCGAATTATCGACAGGAGGGCAGTCCCCATGCATGCAGATACCTGGACGACGAACCGTGACGCCGTGCTGCACCTGCCATCCCCGGCGGATCTGGCCGGCACGCTGCAGCCTACGTTGCGCGCGTCGCGCACGGTTCATACGGCTCGCCACGCGATCGCCGACGTGCTGAACGGCAAGGACGACCGTCTCGTGGTCATCGCCGGCCCGTGCTCGGTGCACGACCCGGCCGCGGCGCGCGACTATGCGGCGCGGCTCGCGCTGCAACGCGCGCGATTCGCGGACGAGCTGGAAATCGTGATGCGCGTGTACTTCGAGAAGCCGCGCACGACGGTCGGCTGGAAAGGGCTCATCAACGACCCGCTGCTCGACGGCAGCGGACGGATCGACGCGGGGCTGCATACGGCCCGCGCGCTGCTGTGCGACATCAACGGGGCGGAGATGCCGGCGGCGACCGAGTTTCTCGATCCGCTGTCGCCGCGCTACCTGGCCGACCTGGTCGCATGGGGTGCGATCGGCGCTCGCACCGTGGAATCGCAGGTGCATCGCGAGCTGGCGTCGTCGCTGCCGATCCCGATCGGCTTCAAGAACGGCACCGACGGCAACGTCCAGGTCGCCGTCGATGCGATGTGCGCGGCCGCGCGCCCGCATCGCTTCCTGTCGGTCGATGCGGGCGGCCGGCTATGCGCGACGGCATCGTCCGGCAATCCGCATACGCACGTCGTGCTGCGCGGCGGGCGCGAACCGAATTTCGACGCGGCCGCCGTGAATGCCGCATGCGAGCGCATGGCGGCCGCGCAATGCGCACCGCGCGTGATGATCGACGTCAGTCATGGCAACAGCCGCCGCCAGTTCCGCAATCAACTGGGTGTCGGCACGGCCGTCGCCGCGCAGGTTGCGGCCGGCGACACGCGCATCGTCGGCGTGCTGATCGAGTCGAACCTGATCGAAGGGCGCCAGGATCTCGTGCCCGGCATGCCGCTGCGCTACGGGCAGAGCATCACCGACGCGTGCGTGTCGTTTGCCGACACCACGCAACTGCTCGAGACGCTCGCGCATGCGGTTCGTGCACGGCGGCGAGGCCATGCGCCGGCGCCGGACATCGAATTCGCGCACGAGCCGCTGCTCGCGTGCTGCGCGTGAGCCGCCCGGCGCAGTACGGTCAGATTTCGGCTTCGTCATAGATCCGCGTCGCGTCGCCGGCCCAGGCGTCGCGATAGCGGGCAAGCCAGTGCTCGGCCTGGGTCGGCGCACCGGCGACGATCTCGTCGAGCGGCGCGAGATACACGGACTCATCGCGGCCGGCTGCATCCCTGCGCGCCCGCGCGCGCAGGCCGCGATGCGCGATCGCCAGCGCATCGGCCGCGAACGCGCGCAACGGGCGGCCGTCGACCGACGCGCCGAGCCCGAAACGCGGCACGTCGCGCCGCAAAGTCAGCAGCGCGCCACGGTCGATCGCGGCGGCCAGCGTCTCGGCCTCCGACAACGCGGCCGAATCGTACAGCAGGCCGGTCCAGAACGCGGACAGCGCGACCATCATCGCGGGCGTGCCCGCATCGGCGCCGCGCATCTCGAGATAGCGCTTCAGCCGCACTTCGGTGAAGACCGTCGTCAGATGGTCCGCGAAATCGCCGAGCGTCGGCGTATCGCCCTCGAGGTGCGGAATGCGGCGTCGCATGAAATCGCGGAACGTCCATCCGGTCGCATCCGTGTAGCGGTCGCCGCGCCGCACGAAATACATCGGCACGTTGTCGAGCAGCCAGCTCACGTAGCGCTCGAAGCCGAAGCTGCGCGACAGGAACAGCGCAGGCGCCCCGCAGCGATCCTCGTCCGTGTCGAGCCACGTGTGGGCACGCGTCGACAGCAGGCCGGTCGGCCGGCCGTCGGAGAACGGCGAATTCGCGAACAGCGCGGTTGCAACGGGCTGCAACGCGAGCGACACGCGCATCTTGCGCGCCATGTCGCTTTCCGACGCGAAATCGAGGTTGACCTGCACGGTGCAGGTGCGCTGCATCATGTCGAGCCCACGCGTCCCGACGCGCGGCATATAGCGCTGCATGATCCCGTAACGCTGCTTCGGCATCCACGGCAGCGCCGCGCGCGCAAGGTGAGGGTGAAAACCCAGCGGCGCGCAGCGCAGGCCGAGCGGGTCGCACGCGTCGCGGGCCGCAGCGAGGTGCGCATGCAGTTCGGCATGCGTATCGTGCAGCGTATCGAGCGGCGCGCCCGACAGTTCGAGCTGGCCGGCCGGCTCGAGCGAGATCGCCGCGCCATCGCGCTGGATCACGCCGACGATCCGTCCGGCATCGACGATCGGCGTGCCGTCGCCTTGCAGCCGCGCGAGCACTGCGGCGATCCCTGACGGCCCGTCGTAAGGCGCGGCTGCGTGCGTCGCACGCGCGACGACGAACTTCTCGTGCTCGGTACCGATCCGGAACTGCGCGGCCGGCTTGCAGCCGGCGGCCAGATGATCGGCAAGCTGCTGCTCGGAGACGATCGGCGTGTGGTCCGACCCAACGGCATTCGACATCGACACCCTCCACAAGTCACATTGATCGACCGCCCGGCCGGTCGCACGGCGACTATAGCGATGTCGATGCAGGTGCTGTACTGGCAGGGGTGATAGGTGCGGGCCGTACTACGGCTGCCTGCGCTTCGCGAAGTAATGCGCGGGCGAATCGCCGAACGCGCGGCGGAACATCGCGATGAAGTTGCTCGGCGTCGCATAGCCCAGCGCGTCGGCGATGTTGGCGACGCTGTCGCCGTTCGCGAGACGTTCGAGCGCATGGGTCAGACGCGCCTGCTGACGCCATTGCGCGAAGCTCGTGCCGGTTTCCGCGACGAACAACCGGCTCAGCGTGCGAGCGGACAGCCCGGCCCATTCGGCCCATGCGTCGAGCGTGCGGCTGTCGTGCGGCTGCCCGAGGATCGCGTTGGCGATGCGCAGCAGCCGCCGGTCGCGCGGCATCGGCAGGTGCAGCGGCTCGTGCGGTGCGCGGCGCATCTCGTCGAGCAGCACGACGCTGATGCGCGCCTGCTCGATATCGAGCCGATCCTGGTCGGCCCACGACACCGCGCGCCGCACGAGCGCGCGCATCAGCTCGGTGATCGCGATCACGCACGGCTGGCCCGGCATCCGCCGGCTCGCGGCCGGTGCGATCACGACGCTCCAGCCGCTCAACGCACCGCTGATGCTGACCTTGTGCTGCTCTCCGGGCGGAATCCAGCCCGCGCGATGCGGCGGCAGCAGCCACGAACCGTGCGGGGTGCGCACGTGCGCGAAACCGCTTTCCACGCAGAACACCTGGCCGCGCAGATGACTGTGCCAGTCGACCTCGCGGGTGCCGAGCCGGTACGTGTTGCGGCCGTCGTCCTCGCCCCAGACGGCGATCAGCGGCGGGCCGTCCTCGCGCTCGCTCGGATCGGCGTCGGCGCGTTGCACGGTGCGCGGGGGAGAAAGGTCTCGGATGGGCATGGCCGGAATTCATTATTTTTTGTCTAAACAACATTATCAGCTTTGTCCGGGGGCGTCCAACAATGCATGTCGTGTTCAAACCGATACGAAGCAGAGGAATGCGATGCATGCAGCACTTGCTCCCTGGACACGCGACGCCGGCGCGCTGAGCGTCATGTCGCGAATCGCCGTCGCCGCGGCGCTCGTCGTGCTCGGCGCCTGCGCGAGCCGCGACGGGCTCGCGCCGGCCGGCACGCTGCGCGGCGCCGATACGCTCGCCGCGTCGCGCAGCCTCGCGCAGGTGCCGGCCGCCGACTGGCCGGCCGCCGACTGGTGGCGTGCGCTGAACGATACGCAACTGAATGCGCTGATCGACGAGGCGCTCGCCGGCAACCCCGATCTCGCGACCGCCGATGCGCGCGCACGCGAAGCGCAGGCGCTGGTGATCGAAGCGCAGGCCGCGCGGCTGCCGCACCTCGTCGGCCGTGCAAGCGCGAAGGCCGAGCGGCTGTCCGGCACCCAGTTTTCGTCGGGCGAGGGCGGCGGCTTCTTCAGCCACACGCGCGAGATCAATCTCGGCCTGAGCTGGGACCTCGATCTGTGGGGCGGCCGCCGTGCCGCGTGGGAAGCCGCGCTCGGCGACGCGCGTGCCGCGCAAATCGATGCGCAGGCCGCGCGCGTGCTGCTGTCGGTCAACGTTGCGCGCGCCTACGTGAATCTCGCGTACGCATTCGATCAGCAGGACGTCGCGCGGGCCGAATACGAGCGCGCCGACGAAGCGCTCACGCTCACGCGCCAGCGCGTCACGAAAGGCATCGACAACGTCGCGCAGCAGCGTCAGGCGGAAAGCGAAGTCGCTGCCGCGACGCGCGAGCAGGCACGCACCGCGCAGGCGATCGACAGCGCGCGCATCGCACTCGCGATCCTGCTCGGCGCCGGCCCCGATCGCAGCCTCTCGCTGGCGCGGCCCGCGCCGCTACCGGCCGCCGCGCTCGCTGTGCCGGCCGAC
>NZ_JAAGPP010000275.1:0-5257 GCF_017104975.1 Burkholderia sp. Ac-20344 | reverse complement strand
CGCATGCAGCAGTCCGGCGTCGCGCTGCCGGCGGCCGATCTCGAGATGCTGCGCACGCAGCCGCCGCCGCAGCGGGGTGCCGCGCCGTTGCCGGAAGCCGCACGCGACTTCAACGTACTGGCCGGCCTGCTGCTGCGCCAGTTCGACCGCCCGCGCACGCCGCGCCAGTGCGCGGACGCGCTCGATACGTTGCGCGCGCTGCGGCGCATGCCGTAGCACGGCGGCGCCCGATGCTTCGTTCGACACGCGAAGTCTTCGCATCCGGGGCCGGCAGCGCGTTTTTAGCCTCTACATTCACAGCGAGACGGACGATGTGCGCCCGTCGTGCACGGCGCCGCGGATTCGGCATACGGACCTGATATCGATTGAACGCTTCGCTCATGAAACAGCTACGGATACTGACGGGATTCCACGCGGGCGCGATGCTGCAGCTCGCGCCGGGTCGGCATCGGGTTCATGGCGGTGCCGATGCGGATATCCGTCTGACGGACTGGACCGGCGCGGACGTGACGCTCGACGTCGATCCGTCCGGCGTCGTGCGCGCGATCGTGCGTGTCGACGCGCCGGACACCGAGCCCGCGGACACCGCTGCCGAACCGGAAACGGTGATCCTGGCCGACTTCGTGCCGATGCGGTTCGGCGAGACGATCCTGTGCGTGGGCCCTGACGACGTGCCATGGCCGTCGGATCTCGACCTGCTGTCGACGCTGCTGACCCGGCCGGCCGACGCGCGGGTCGATGCCGAACGGCGCAAGCGGCGGCGCTACTACGGCGCACTCGTCGCGTGCATCGCAGTCGGCATCGTCGCGGGCACCGCCGTGCTGCTGACCACCGCGCCCGACAGCGAGGCCGCGCTGCGGCATGGCGCAGACTACCGGACCACCCGCATCCAGGATGCGCTCGCGGCCGCGCACATGACCGAGCTGCAGGTGCGCACGGTCGGGAACACGAGCGTCGTGACGGGCATGGTCGCCAATCTCGCCGACGATCAGCTCGTCCGTTCGACGCTGGCGAAGATCGCATCGAAGGACATCGTGCGCAGCTACGACGTCGCGCAGAACGCCGTGCACAGCATCGAGGATTCGCTCGGCATCGCGGGCGTTCGGGTCAAGTACCTGGGTAACGGCGAATTCGCGATAACCGGCACGGTCGACAGCAAGGACGCGCTCGACAAGGCGGTCACGCGCGTGCGGGCCGACCTCGATTCGAACATCCGGCGGCTCGTCGTGCAGGCGGTCGAGAATCCCGGCCACGCCGCGCCCGTGACCGGACAGTATTCGGAGATCGTGTCGTCGGACACGGTGCAGTACACGCAGACGCCCGACGGCATCAAGCACATCTACGTGACGGATGCGCCGGCCGATCCGGTGCCGGCATCCGGCGTGCCGGTCGCCTCCGGCCCGGCGACGCCGTCCGTCGACAGCAGCACGATCGCGCGCAGCGCGGAGCAGGCGCACGCTGCGCCCCGCCCGGCTGTGCCGGACTCCTGAATTTCCACCGACCTCGACAGGACAACCGACATGTACGAGCCGATTACGCCCTACGCCAAGCCGTTCGACAACCTTTCCGCGGTCGTCAGGGACCCGAACGCCGCACCGACGATCGACGGGATCCAGCGCGCGCTCGCCGAGATCGCGGAGAACGTCAACAATGCAACGCCCGGTGCCGATATCGACAACAGGAATCGCGCGACGCTTTACCGTGGCCTGCTGGCCGCATCGCGCGTGATCCAGCAGATCCGGCAGGCGTAGCGCGCCCCCTTTCCGTTCTGTTCCGCTGCGGCTGTTGCCGCTCGAGAACGGTTTATCCGCAGTAACCGTCGTCACTTCACAAGGAGAATCAACATGGCAGGTGCATTAGCAGGTGCAGGCGAAGCAGTCAGCAGCATCGCCGAATCGACGGCAGCACAGACCGCGATCACGAAAGCGAGCTCGGCGGCTGCCATTACCCAGGCCTCGAACAACGCCCAGCTGAATGCCGCGACGGCAACCGCCAACGCGACCAATTCGGCAACGGGTTCGCTCAAGGACATCGCGAAGAACCAGTAACGCACTTCGCACGCCGCACCGCGGCGCCACCGCCGGCGCGACAGGCCAGCCCGATCCGGTCCTCCGGCGGGCTCCGGGCGCCGGCCTCTTCCCATTCCTGCTTTCGTTGCGTCGCCCCGCTCATGAACGATTCCCGCTATCTCGAAATCGTGGCCCAGTTCTGTGCGGTCGTCGGGCTTCACGACGTCGACTACGTTCAGGAAACCGGCTCGGTCGAGGTCGAAGGGTTCGAGGTGCGCCTCGAGCACGTCGAGCGCGACCAGGATGCGATCTACGCGAACTTCCACTTCGGCACCGTCACGGCGGGCCGCACGCTGCACATTTTCCGGCTGATGCTCGAGGCCAACCTGCTGATTTATGCGCAGGACCAGGCGCAACTCGGCATCGACGCCGACACGGGCTCGATCGTCCTGATCCTGCGGCTGCCCTTCGATCCCGATTTCAGCGGCGCGGATCTCGCGGACCTGCTGGTTCACTATGCCGACCACGGCCGCTACTGGCGGCAGAACATCATCGAGTCGAGCGACGAAATGTTCGAAGGCATCGCTTCCGGCGAATTCTTCTGGCTGCGGGCGTGACCCCGTGACCGGCCGACTCGCGCCGCCCCTACGCGCCGCGCGCTGCGGATTACGGCCCGATGTCCGCGCGACGGGCGAGGCTCAGCGCGCTCCATTCGAGCAGCGCGACGAAGCCGTCCGGCACCGCGATCACATACCAGCGGCGGCTGACGTGCGCGATCGCGCCCGGTTCGCAGGCATGCCGTTCATGCCAGCCCACCGCGCGCCGTACATAGAGCACGCTGCCGCCGACGTGCGCGATGCATTCGTGCAGCCCGTTGGCCCGGACCTGTGTCATCACGCGATCCACCGGCTGCGTGAAATCAAGCGTGCGATCGGCGTCCGACGGCATCGGCCAATGGCTGCCGCCTGCCTGCGGCACGCGCGCGGCCCACAGTGCGTCGAAGCGGTACGCGACCTGCCGAGCGAGCCGGCAGCCGGCCATCTGCACCTTGAGTTGCAGGCTTTCGTGGCACTCGTCGGCGGCGAGCGCGAAGCGCTCCTGTGCAAGGATTTCGCCGGTGTCGAATTCCGGTGCGATCCGGTGGCACGTCACGCCCCATTCGCGATAGCCATCCAGGATCGCGCGCATCAGCGGATACGGGCCGCGCGCCTCCGGCAGCAGCGAAGGATGGAAGTTGATCGCGTGCCGGACGTACGGCGTCCAGTCCGGAATCCGCCAGCCATATCCGGCGATCACCAGCACGTCGCAGTCGAGATCGCGCAGCGTGCGCAGCGCCGTCTCGTCGATTCGCGACAACTGCAGCGGCAAGCCGTGCCGCGTCGCATGCGACACGATCTCCGCGTTCGAATTCACGCGGCCGTCGGTCACGAAGCTGAACAGCGATACGGGTGCCCATCCGGCGCTCGCGAACGTCTCGAGTACCCCATGAAACAGATCGAATCCTGCGAATGCGAAGCGCATGCGGTATCTCCATCGAGGGAACGGCGGCGAGCGGCGCTGCCGGCCACGCGGCGCCGCGCATCCGCCAGCATGTCATGGCCCGCCGCATTGCCGGTGCGGCACGGCGAACCCGGCGCCACCTGCGCGAAGACATTCCGTGACACACGTGCCGGTTCGTGCGTTCGCGCCGCGGCGTACGCCATTGGGCAACACTGATACGACCGATCGATGACGAGCGATCATCATGCGACTCCCCCCTTTGCCCCACCTCGAAACCGAATGGCTGATACTCCGCCCGCTGGTGCCCGGCGATGCCACCGCGCTCTTCGAGCAGATGCTGAGCGACCCCGAAACGATGAAGTACCTGCCGATCGGGCGTCACGGCGATCTCGCGCAAACCCATGCGTATATCGCCGAAGCGCGCCGCGGCTGGCGCAACCGGACGCTGATCCGCTATGCGTGCGAGTGCCGCGCCACCGGGCAGCTCGCGGGCGTGATCGAGCTCACCGCCGATCCGCCCGGCGTGCGCCTGTCGGTGATGATCGCGAAGCGCGGCGGCACGCGGCGCCGGCGCGCATGCCTGATGGCGCTGCAGGAACTGCTCGGCTGGCTGCTCGGGCAGCGCGGCGTGCAGCGGATCCATGCGCATTGCGTGGCGGGCGGCCCGGCCGGTCACTGCATCGAGCGCCTGGGCTTCCGCTGCGAAGCGGTGCTGAAGCGCCACGAGCCGCAGCCGAATCGCGACCTGGACGCGGCGGACTGCCTGCTATACGTGTTGACCCGGCACGCTTGTCCGGCCGTGCCGGCGCCCGATGCCGGCACCTGGCTGCGCGACTTGCTGCGTGATTCGTCCGGCGGCCACGCGCCGCTGTGACGCGCGCGGCGCTACCCGTCATGCCGCCTGCGCCGCGCTACGGCGCGTCGGCCGGGGCCGACGCCGCGGTCGCACCGGGCGTGACGTATTGCGCGCACGCCGGGTCTTTCCAGTAAGTCGCCTGGACCAGCCGGCGCGCGTCGAATTGCACTTGGTACTGGCACGTCGCGTATTCGCCGGGGCGGCCGGTTCGCAGCTTGAAGAGGTAGTTCCACGCGCGGACGCCGTACGTACCTTCGCTGAAATGGGGTTCATGAATCAGCAGGTACACCTGGTTCTCGGTGATTCCGGGCACGACCTGCCGCAGGTCGCGCGCACTGACGCGGGTGCCCCCGGTCACCCACGCCGCGCCCGAATCGGGGAACACCGGCGCGCCGTTTGCCGCGGAGGGCGAAGTCGTGCTGCAACCCGCGAGCAGCATGCCGCCCAGCAGCGCGATCGCCGCGCCCTGCATCGTGTCGATTCTCATGTCGAAGCTGGTCATCCAGAAAGTTGAAAAGGAACGAGGCGCTGCCCGCTCATGTGCCGCGCTGCGTGCATCCCGCGCGGCAGTGCCAGCGGCAGCGCAGGCTGCGACGATGCGGGCAGCCGCCCGCCGGCGCGCGTGGGCGCCGCTCGTCCAGCCATTCGCGCGCCTGCACCACGAACCGCACGACGTTCACCACGCCCGCGGCTTCGTTGCCCGACGCGACGCACGACGGATCGCCCGCATCCGCGCCGGCACCGGGACCGATGCCGGCTTCGTCGGGCGACGCGGACGACCGCGCATGACGGGCTATCCAACCCCGTTCGACGAGACTGGCCTCCAGTGCGCGCACGCCGGGCAGCGCCGCGCCGTGCGCGGCCAGCGAACGCCCCGTGACGGCCGCGAGCA
>NZ_JAAGPP010000274.1:0-240 GCF_017104975.1 Burkholderia sp. Ac-20344 | reverse complement strand
GAGCAGTAAAAAAAAAAAAAAACCAACACTTGCTGTTCTGCTTGGCCTTCTAGCACTTAATATTATCGTTCCCTTTGATCTCTATCACTCTCTAACAGCCTGATTTCTATTAGTCCTCTCCCCCCTCCACCTATCTCTCCATCGCTTCGCATCTGTTCTCCCGTAGTCTCTGTACTCTGTACTCTCTTCGTGCCCCATCCTACCATGCCACCTGCCTCGTTACACGATTCCTCTCGCTCT
>NZ_JAAGPP010000273.1:0-5425 GCF_017104975.1 Burkholderia sp. Ac-20344 | reverse complement strand
AGCCCGCGAGCGCGGGGAGCCAGCCCCAGCGGGCCGCGGCGAACGGCGCGACGACGCTCGCGAGCACGGCGCCGCCCATGATCGACGTCGAATAGACGCCCATCGCACCGCCGATCCGCGTCGCGAAATGCGCCTTCACGAATCCGGGCAGCAGCGCCTGCACCATCGCGATCCCGACGCCCGCGCAGCAGGCGCTCGCGAGCAGCAGCCACGCATGCTGCGCGCCGATGCGCGACACGCAGGCGAGCCCGATCAGCGCGACGCCGAGCCAGACGCCGCCCGCGATGCCGGTCACGCGCTGCAGGCGCCGCGCACTCAGTGCGCCGAGGCCCATCAGCAGGATCGGGATCGTCGTCAGCAGGCTCGCCGCGCCGTCGCCGATGCCGGTCGCGCGCTGGATCATGTCGAGCAGCGGGCCGACCGCGGCAAGCGCCGGCCGCAGGTTCAGCCCGACGAGCACGATGGCGGCAAGCCGCCATCCGGGGGAAGTGAAGCGATTCATCGCAAGGCCCTCGATATCGGTGCGCGGCCCCGGTGAGGCACCGCGTGTTTTTCATGTAAAGTATCTCGACATCAAGATAAATGCTGATTTATCTCGACGTCAAGATAACTACCAAGCCGAGGAGGGTTAATGGATCGAGCCGCGCATGCGCTCGCGCAATGGCGCGCCGAGCGTCCGGATCTCGACGCGTCGTCGATGGTGGTGATGGGGCGGCTGCAGGAAGCGGCACTCGTGATCGCGCGCGACCGTCTCAATCCGCTGTTCGCGCGTTATGGGATGCAGCCGGGTGAATTCGACGTGCTCGCGACGCTGCGGCGCGGCGGGGCGCCGTTCGCGTTGACGCCGACGGCGCTGTACGACGCGCTGATGATGTCGTCGGGCGGGATGACCGCGCGCATCGACCGGTTGCAGAAGGCCGGGTGGGTGGAGCGCCGGCCGAATCCGGCCGATGGGCGTGGGACGCTTGTGGCGTTGACGGAGGCCGGTCGCGCGCTGATCGATGAGGCAGTCGTCGCGCACATCGACAATCAGCGTGAACTGCTGGCCGTGCTGTCGGACGCGGAACAGGCGCAATTGTCGCAACTGCTGGAAAAGCTGCTGGTGGGGCTGGAAGGCGGAGCGCCGAAAGGGGCGGACAGCAAGTAGCGCCGCCGTATGCGTGACGCAAACGCACGTCGTGGGCCAACGAGGTTCTGCTTGAATTTTCGTGCGTGCCCGAATCGCACCGTGGACGTTCAGTCATGGATTCCGAAATCCTGCTATCGAGCGCGCGCAAAAAACGTTTCAATGTCGAAACGCGTCGACGGGGGCGCCGATGGTCAGCGCGCCATGTTTGACCGCCGATCGGAGTCGAACCGGATGCGATCGGCAAACGCGAATCTGGATATTGGACTTCGAAAGTAGGTGAATTCGCCAACATACATGGCTGGGAAAATGGCACATAACTTGTAAAACTGACTGCAGGAAATACCCAGACACTGCGATTGCGATTGATCTGAAGTATTCACGGGTACCAGGCGCCTAAAATGATTCGAAGAATCTTGCTCTGTTGCTGGATATGTGTCGCATTCCATGCTGTCGCGTGCACGGCGGAGACGACGGATCCCGATGCGGCGCAGAGGCGCGCCATACTCAAAGAAGGCCGGTTTGCCGAGCTGGACCATGCCATGACCGCCGTTCAGCAGGCCTACGAGCACGGCTCGATCAGCGACGAGCGGTTAGTCGAGGCATTCCGCGCCTTTTACTTCGCCGACCCAGACCTGGAGCCGAAGTTCGACCAATGGGTCGCGCAGTTTCCGCGGTCCTATGCGGCGTTGTTGGCGCGCGGAATGTACTACGAGGCATTGGGATGGGTCAGGCGCGGCAGTGCATATGCCCGGAGCACCAGCGATCGACAGTTCGCGGGAATGAGGGCCTATCACAGCATAGCGCTGCGCGACCTCTCGAAGTCGACTGGATTGACTGCAAAGCCCACCGTGTCATATATGCAGGAGATCGAGATCTGGAAGGGTCTTACCGATACGAACAAGGAAAGCCGCGAGTTGCTCGACCAGTCCGTCAAAAGGGACCCGGGGAACATAGTGGTCAGGCGCACCTATCTCGTCTCGATACAGACAAGATGGGGCGGGAGCCCTAAACAGATGGCGGCCTTTGTCGACGAGTGTCGGCGGTTCCCTCTACCGGCAACGACGCTACGAGAGTTCGACGCGATGGTCATTGCAGATAAAGCCTGGGTCATGTATCGCGACAAGGATGATCCCGGCGCAGAAAAGGCTTACGCCCAGGCGCTCGCATTGATGCCAAACGACCCGGACATGCTGACACAAATGAGCGACGTACTCATCCACGAGCACAAGTACGAGCAAGCAGTCGCACCTTTGTCGAAGCTGATCGGCATGAATCCGAATAACAGTTACGCCCTTTCCAAAAGGGGCGCAATTTATCAAGGCATGAAACAATCCGAACGAGCTGTTAAAGATTACGAAAAGGCCGCCGAGCTGGGCGATGACTTCTCCGAAAATGAATTGGGCAAGTTCTATTGGTTCGGAATTTCAGTGCCCCGTGACAAGGAGCGTGCGATCAAGTTGTTTCGCCGCGCCGCAGAACAAGGTAACAAGGATGCCGAAAAGAATCTTGCGTGGGCGTTGCAGGGATAGTGAAACGCTGCTCACTTGGAAGCAGTCATACGCGGATCGCGGGACCGGACGCTATGCGACTGTCCGCAAGATCTGACGGCGCGAAGGCGGCAATCGACTGACTGCGGTTCGCTACCCGAGCGGGCATGACGTTCGAGTGCCGCTCCGGGCGCTCAGGCGAACGGACGGAAGTGGCCGAACCCCGACAGTCTTCCCGGCGTTCCCCGTAAATTCGCGATGAACCCAAAAAGCCCGCCGCGCAATGCGGCGGGCGGCGGACGGCGCAAGTCACGGGCCGCGGCCCGCACGTCGCGCACCCGCGTAGCCGATCAACCCCGTGCCGGAATATTGAGCCCCCGCGCGACAGCCGGACGCGCAACGAACGCATCGAGCACCCGCGCGACGTTCCGGAATTCGCTGAAGCCGACGAGATCCCCCGCTTCGTAGAAGCCGACGAGATTGCGCACCCACGGGAAGATCGCAATGTCGGCGATCGTATAGTTATCGCCCATCACCCACTTGCGGTTCGCGAGATGCGCGTCGAGCACGCCGAGCAGGCGCTTCGACTCGTCGACGTAGCGGTCGCGCGGGCGCTTGTCCTCGTAGTCGCGGCCGGCGAACTTGTGGAAGAAGCCGACCTGGCCGAACATCGGCCCGATACCGCCCATCTGGAACATCACCCACTGGATCGTCTCGTAGCGGCCCGCGAGATCCTTCGGGATCAACTGGCCCGTCTTGTCCGCGAGATAGATCAGGATCGCGCCCGATTCGAACAGCGGCAGCGGCTTGCCGTCCGGGCCGTTCGGATCGATGATCGCCGGGATCTTGTTGTTCGGGTTCAGCGACAGGAACGCGGGCGACATCTGGTCGTTCGTATCGAAGCGCACGAGGTGCGGCTCGTACGGCAGGCCGGTTTCCTCGAGCATGATCGACACCTTGACGCCGTTCGGCGTCGGCAGCGAGTAGAGCTGGAGACGGTCGGGATGCTGGGCCGGCCACTTTTGCGTGATCGGGAAGGCGGACAGGTCGGGCATGTAAGTTCGCTCGTCGAAGTGGAGGATCCGCGCTCCGTCCATGCCGCCGCGCGCGCCACGGCTCATGGCGCGACGGCGGCCGGAGCGCGCCGAAAACGCCCACTGTAGCCGATCCCGCGAATCGATGCAGGCGGTGGCCGCGCGCGACCGCCGCTGCATCGCCAGATGCCGGCGCACTCAGAAGTTGTGCCGCAGCCCGACCATCGCGGCCGTCGTGCCGACGCCCGGCGCGACCGGCTGCCCGTACACGAGCATCTGGTCCATCGTGCCGCGGTTGTTCACGTGGCCGACCTGCGCATAGACCATCGTCCGCTTCGACAGGCTGTAGTCGGCCGCGAGCACGACCGCCGTCGACCGGTTCTCGGAACGGTTGCGGTCCTTCAGGTAATACACGGCGGACGTGACCTGCAGCGCGGGCGTGAAACGATAGCCGACGCCGGCCGACAGCATGTCGAGGTTCACCTTGTCCGCATGCGACGGATTCCTGCCGTTGCCGTACGACGCCGACACCGAGAAATCGTGGATCGTGTATTTCGCGCCGACGTAGAGGAAGCGGTTGTTGTCGACGCCGGTCGGCGCGACGCCCGGCGCCGGGTTCGTGTCGTGGCCGTTGTAGTAGACGGCCGAAGCGTTCAGCCCATAGTTCGCATACCTGAGCACGACCGATTCGCGCGTGCCGCCCTGGAACTGCCCGGCCACGCCGCCCGGTGCGTATTCGAGCGCGATCGACGCACCCGCGAAAGTTGGCGACTGGTAGACGAGCGCATTGCTGTCGTACAGCGCGCCGATCGCGCCGTTGGTGCTCGTCCCGGGCCAGCCGGCCGCCGTGTTCAGGCCGAGCCAGGCGGTCAGCACGCTGCCGAAGAACTGCGCGTTGCGCACGTCGGTGTCGGCCAACGCGTAGATCATCGGCACGATCTGGCGGCCGGCCGTGAACGTGCCGAACGGGCCCGACACGCCGAGCGACGCGACCTGGTTGAAGATCGCGACGGCGCCCGGCGTGTCGCTCAGCTGCAGCTTGCCGGTGCCGCTGTCGAACGAGCCCTGGAGCTTGAAGTTGACCTTGTAGCCGCCGCCGATGTCCTCGCTGCCCTTGATGCCCCAGAAGCTCGAGTAGATGCCGCCGTCCTTCATGCGGAACACCTTGCCCGTATTCGGCGCGGTCGGGCTGAACGACGCCGCCGACGTGCTCTGGTACAGCAGGCCCGAGTCGATCACGCCGTAGAGCGTGACGGAGGATTGCGCGTGCGCGAGCGCCGAACAGCCGGCAAGCGCCGCGAGCGCGGCCAGTTTCGTCTTCATGAAGTCTCCAGGGTCGTATTGGACCGGACGGGATCGAGCCTGTCCGGGTGAAGCGGGGAAGCGTCGAGGCTGGCGGGAAGGCGTGGCATGCATCGCCCGTGCGAGCCGTGCGGAAAGACTACGCAACGGCGGGCGGCCGCTCCCCCCCATGCACGGGGGGCAGGGTTGCGGAGAATCGGAGGAAGGCGGGCGCGTCGACACGCCCGATTGGCGGAACCGGTGTTACGGCGCGCTTTCGAGGAGACCCAGCACCAGCGCGCGGCGCACCGCATGCTTGCGCGAGCTGGCGTCGAGCTTGCCGAACAGGTTCTTCAGGTGCCACTTCACGGTTTCCTCGCCGACGGCGAGCGCCACCGCAATCTCCTTGTTCGACAGGTTGCGCGCGAGCAGCTCGAGAATCGCGCGCTCCTTCGGCGTCAGCACGACGCTCGGCACCGCGCGATTCTCGAGCA
>NZ_JAAGPP010000272.1:0-5482 GCF_017104975.1 Burkholderia sp. Ac-20344 | reverse complement strand
ACGACGCCGATCGCGGCGACGCTGGCGGCCGCAAGCGCGAACATCGCGCGCCAGCCGGCCGTCTCGGCGACGAACCCGGCCACGACCCGCGACAGCAGGATGCCGAGCAGCAGCCCCGTCATCACCGTGCCGACGATGCGGCCGCGATGCGCGTCGTGTGCGAGCGTCGCGGCGGCCGGCACGACGTCCTGGGCCATCGTCGCGGCGAGGCCGATCGCGAAGCTCGCCGCGAGCAGCAGCCCGAGCTACGGCGCGACTGCGGCAAGCAGCAGCGCGACGACCAGCGTGGCGGCCTTGGTGACGATCACGCGGCGGCGGTCGAAGCGGTCGCCGAGCGGGGCGAGCAGCAGGATGCCGAGCGCATAGCCGAGCTGCGTGAGCGTCGGCACGAAGCCGATCGCGCGTGCCGACGCGCCGAGATCGGGCCCGAGCGCGCCGAGCATCGGCTGCGCGTAGTAGAGCGGGGCGACGCCGAGGCCGGCGGCGGCCGCGAGCAGCAGCACGAGCCGGCGATCGGGCATCGAATGCGCGGCCGGGTGGGCCGGGGCGTGTGCCGCGAGGGGCGCGGCATCGAGACGGGACGGAGTGGACATCGCGTACATCCTGGGTGAGATAAAGGGATGGACGCGAGTGTGGCGGCACGCGGCCGGCCACGGTAGTGCCGCCCTGCGCAGATTTGTTATACGCTCCACGAATGACCGAAAAATCTCCCTTCTCTCCCGCTGCTGGCGGGTCTCCGCGCGTTCAGGCGGTGCCGGTGGACGGTGCCGGCTATCGTTTCGAGCTGATGGAAACCTTCGTGCGCATAGTCGAGGCCGGCAGCCTGTCGGCCGCTGCCGCGCAACTGCATACGACGCAGCCGACGATCAGCCGGCGGCTGCAGGCGCTCGAACGCTCGCTCGGCATGCGGCTGCTGCAACGGACGACGCACACGATGCGGCTGACCGTCGACGGCGAGCGCTGCTTCAAGCGTGCGAAGGAGTTGCTGGCGAACTGGGCGGCGTTCGAGGCCGATCTGCGCGGAGCACAGGAGGAGCCCGACGGGCTGCTGCGGGTCGCGGTGCCGCACGCGTTCGGCCAGGAGCGTTTCGTCGAGCCGCTCGCGCGGTTCCTGCGCGACTATCCGCGCGTGTCGGTCGAGTGGCTGCTGCAGGACGAGGTGCGGGATTTCGTCGGCAGCGGCATCGATTGCGCGATCCAGGTGGGCGAGCCGACCGATCCGGCCGTCGTCGCGATCCGGCTTTCGAAGGTGCCGCGCTTCGTGGTTGCCGCGCCGTCCGTGCTGAACGGCGCCGACGTGCCGGCCGATCCCGACGCGCTGGCCGCATTGCCGTGGCTCGCGCTGCGCACGTACTACCGCACCGAGCTCGCGCTCACCCATTCGGTCACGGGCGAGACGCGGCGCATTGCGATCCGCCCGCGCATCACGACCGCGAACCTCTACGCGCTGCGCAGTGCGGCGCTGCTGGGGGTGGGGGCGTGCGTCGGCTCGTCATGGATGCTGGCCGACCACCTCGCGCGCGGCGAGCTCGTCCACCTCGCGCCCGAGTGGCAGGCCGCGCCGCTGCCCGTCTACCTGACCTACCCGCATGCGCAGTTCTATCCGTCGCGGCTCGTGCGGTTCGCCGCGATGATGCGCGAGGCGGTGCCGGGGCTCGTCGAAGGGCGCGACGGCTGAGATCTGACGCGGGATGCCCCGCAAGCGCCGGGTGGCGGCTGCACCGTCAGCCGCGCCGGATCCCTTCGGGCAGCGCGCTGATGCGGCGCACCTCGGGCGAATCGAGCCACGCGCGCGACGTCGCGCAGTCGGCGAACATGTCGGTCGCATCCTCGCCCCAGAACAGGTCGCCATCGAGTTCGAAGGTCGGCACGCCGAATACGCCATGCGCGATCGCGGCATCGGTGTTCGCGCGCAGCGCGTCCTTCACCGGCTGGGCTTCGACGGCCGTCACGCCTTCCGGAAAGCCGACGGCTTCGCACAGTGCGGCGAAGCCTTCCGGCGTCGACACGTCCTGGCCGTCGCGCCAGATATGCCGGAAGATCCGCCGGATCGCGTCGGGTGAATTGCCCATCGCGATCGCGAGGCGCAGCGGCCTGATCGGGTTGAACGGGTGCGCGGGCGGCATCCGGAACGGAATGGCGAGCTTGTCCGCGCGATATTGCGCGTGGCGATAGGTGAAGATGCGTTTCGCCGCGATTTCGGCCGGCGCTTTCTGGCCCCAGTGCGAGAGCAGTGCGCCGAGCACGATGGGCCGCGGCTCGAACGCGGCGGCGGCCGGCAACCGGTCGAATTGTTCCTGCTGCAGGTAGGCGAACGGCGAAACGAAGTCGAAATACCAGGTGGCGGTGCGCGCGGCGTTCATGGTGGCTGCCCTCAAGCGTGTCCGGTTGGCGGTGGCACGCGCGGCCCGCCCGCAGGCGGCGCGCGATGCATGCATCGGCGGCCAGTGTCGCACGCGGCCGCCTTTTGCGCTGTTGCGTAGCCGGGCGCGCGCAGCCGCCTATGGCCGACGCTTACGACCGCTTATGACGCTGCGTCGCCGTGGTCCGCCGCCGACGCGAGCCGCGCGAGGCTGTCGCGCACGGCCGCCGCGTCGTAGCGTGCGCCTGCTCCGCCGAGCGCCACGGTTGCCTTCTGCGCGAGCGGCAGCAGCATCGCGAGCGCCGCCGCCATCGCAGGCGCGGCGGCGAGCCGCGATTTCGGGCCCGATACGGTCAGTGCGCCGACACACTCGCCGGCCGCGCCGAACACGGGCGCGGACGCCGACGCTGTCTCCGGGTCGCGCTCGCCGTACGACGCGGCCCAGAGCTGTTCGCGCACGTCTTGCCATTGCGCATCCTGCGTGTCGGTGAACGCCAGCAGCACCTTCCCGGACGCGCCCTGGCGAACCGGAAACTCCTCGCCGACACGAATCGACACGCGCACCGCGCGGGCGGGCTCGACCCGGTACAGCACCGAGCGCATGTCGCCCTGGCGCACGTAGAACGACGCCGTTTCGCCGAGTTCGCGGCTCAGCGCCTCGAGCAGCGGCTCGATCACCGGGCCGACCCGGAACGAACGCTGGTACAGCGCGGCGAGCCGCTGCGGCTCGTGCCCGATCGCGTACTGGCCGTCGTCGAGCTTGCGCATGAAGCCGCCATGTTCGAGCGCCGCGAGCAGGCGCAGGATCGTGCTCTTGTACAGCCCGGTGCGGCGCGACAGCTCCGCGAGCGACAGCCGGTCGTCGGTCTGCCCGAACGCACGGAGGATCGCGAACGCGCGATCGAGAACGGCGACGCCGCTGGACGCTTCTTCGGCCGGCGAAACGGGCCCGTCGCCGGTGTGATCGGTATGAGTCGTAGGCACTGCCTGCTTCCTTCGGATGATGGTCGATCGACTATATCGTTCTGTCTGATAGAACGCAAGTTCCAGAAAATCGCAATTTCACGGGTATACCCCGCTTACAGCCCATTCAGCGCACGCTTAGAGTTCCATCAAACAGAACGATGTTCTTTCAGATAGAACTATGGAGTGTCAAATGAGCGTTTCCGAATATCCGAAGGTGCTGGTCAGCGAGGTCGGGCCGCGCGACGGCCTGCAGAGCATCCAGGCCGTGATGCCGACGGCCGGCAAGCTGCACTGGATCACGGCGCTGGCCGCGGCCGGCTTGCGCGAGATCGAGGTCGGGTCGTTCGTGCCGGCCAGGCTGCTGCCGCAGATGGCCGATGTGCGCGAAGTCGTCGCGCACGCGCTGGCGATTCCCGGGCTGCATGTCGCCGCGCTCGCGCCGAACCTGCGCGGCGCCGAGGGCGCATTCGAAGCCGGCGTGCACAAGCTGACGCTGCCGGTATCGGTGACGGAAGCGCATTCGCTGGCGAACATCCGCAAGACGCCCGCGCAGATGATCGACGAGGTGCGCGCGATCGTCGCGCTGCGCGACGCGCGGTTTCCGTCGGTGCAGATCGAGGCGGGCGTGTCGGTCGCGTTCGGCTGCACGATCGCCGGCGCCGTCAGCGACGACGAGACGATCGCGATGGCCGTGGCGATGGCCGAATGCGGCGTCGACGAGATCGGGCTGTCCGACACGAGCGGCTATGCGAACCCGGCGCAGGTGCGCCGGCTGTTCCTGCGCCTGCAGCGTGAAGTCGGCGACAAGGCCGGCGGCGCGCATTTCCACAACACGCGCGGGCAGGGGCTCGCGAACGTCGTCGCGGCGCTCGACGCGGGCGTGACGACGATCGACGCGAGCCAGGGCGGCCTCGGCGGTTGCCCGTACGCGCCGGGCGCGACCGGCAACATCGTCACCGAGGATCTCGTGTTCCTGCTCGAAGCGATGGGATTCGACACGGGTATCGACGTCGACGCGCTGCTGGCCGCGCGCGCTATCCTGCACGCGGCCCTGCCGGCCGAGGCGCTGTACGGCCATGTGCCGGACGCCGGGCTGCCGAAGGGTTTCCGCTACGCGGACGGCCGTTCTCCCGCCGTGCTGCAACCGGAAGGATGCCTGACGGGAGTCGCGCAATGAACGACCATCAACCGGCTTCGACGCTGCCGTACGCAGGCGTGCGCGTGATCGAGATGACGCACATGGTGATGGGCCCGACCTGCGGGATGCTGCTCGCGGATCTCGGTGCGGAGGTCATCAAGATCGAACCGATCGCGGGCGACAGCACGCGCGTGCTGCGCGGTTCGGGCGCGGGTTTCTTCGGGATGTTCAACCGCAACAAGAAGAGCCTCGCGGTCGACGTGAAGGATCCGCGCGGGCTGGAGATCGTGCTGCGGCTCGTCGCGACGGCGGACGTCTTCAGCGAGAACTTCAAGAGCGGCACGATGGAGCGGCTCGGCCTCGGCTATCCGGCGCTGTACTCGCTGAATCCGCGCCTCGTGTACGTGTCGCACAAGGGCTTCCTGCCGGGGCCGTACGAGCATCGCACCGCGCTCGACGAGGTGGTGCAGATGATGGGCGGCCTCGCGTACATGACGGGCCCGGAGGGGCGGCCGCTGCGCGCGGGCGCGAGCGTGAACGACATCATGGGCGGCATGTTCGGCGCGATCGGTGCGATGGCCGCGCTCGCGCAGCGCGAGCGCACCGGCCGCGGCCAGCAGGTGCAGAGTTCGCTGTTCGAGAACAACGTGTTCCTCGTCGCGCAGCACATGATGCAGTTCGCGGTGACGGGGCAGGCCGCGTCGCCGATGCCGAGCCGGATTTCCGCGTGGGCCGTCTACGACGTGTTTGCCGTCAAGGACGGCGAACAGATCTTTCTCGCGGTCGTGTCGGACACGCAGTGGGCGCTGTTCTGCGACGCGTTCGGCCTGGCCGCGCTGAAGGACGATCCGCGCCTCGCGACCAACAACCTGCGCGTGCAGGCGCGCGACTGGCTGCTGCCCGAGTTGCGGGCGCGGCTCGCGCCGCATTCGGCCGCGGAGATCGGCGCGATCTTCGAATCGAACGGCCTGCCGTACGCGCCGATCACGAAACCGCATGACCTGTTCGACGATCGA
>NZ_JAAGPP010000271.1:0-234 GCF_017104975.1 Burkholderia sp. Ac-20344 | reverse complement strand
TCAGACGGCGTGGTAGCAGCCGTGTCATCGCTGTGGCGACTGAGTTGCAGCGACTGCGAGGCACGGCTGTGTGTTACACACGGGTCGTCGCTGTGCAGAGCTGACTCGAGGGATGGGTGCATCCATAGGATGGCGGGAGTGTGACTGGACGTAACTGTGGTCGGTTAGACTCGATGTTGTGTTTGTTTTGATTACTGTCTTTTTTTTTTTTTTTTTTATTTTTTTTTTTTTTTA
>NZ_JAAGPP010000270.1:0-5535 GCF_017104975.1 Burkholderia sp. Ac-20344 | reverse complement strand
GATTGGTCGCGTCGATCGCACCGGAGCCGAATGCACGCGCGGCGGCGGCGATCGCACGCGCCTGGCGCGCATCGAGCCGGCCGCCCGGCAGCTTGATCCGGCACAGGCCGCCGTCGGCGGCCGCGACCACGCGCACGAGCCCCGGGCAAGCCGACGGGCGCACGATGGGCGACGCAGGAATCGAAACGGGGGCGGAACTCAACGGGATACCGGGACAGTGTCGCGCCGCGGCCAACGCATCGGTACACCCCGCCCGACGCCGACTGGCACGCACGCACTTTCTGGCCGGCAGGTCTCCTGGCTGACAGGTCGGCGCCGGCTCCCGGCCTTCCCGGTGAAACCAGTGGCATGAGGGGGGAGATCGGCTCGCTGTCTACAGTTGCGGGGGCAGCCACAGCGGCGCTCGGCGCGCCCTGTGTTCCCTCTTCGGCCCCGAAGGGCACCGGCGAACGAACGGCCGTAGGATACCCGATTTTCGCGACGATCCGGCATCGGCGATTCGTCGCACAACCGCGTCGCAGCATGGCCGCAGCCGGTTTTGCGCTGTCTCGCAAATGGTACGATTGGCGGCTCGACATCAGATCGGCGATCGTCGGCATCCGCGATGAAACTCGGCAGGACGGAGCTGTTCGGGATGGGCATCGCACTGGGGCTGCTGGCCATCCCGGCATGAATGCTGCTCGCGTGCATACTGATCCCGCTTGCACCGTCGGCCGAGTGGCCGAAGAATGTCGGGCTCGCCGGCCTCGGCATGCCGATCGTGGCGGGCGGCACGTTCCTTTACAGGAGAAGCGGCGCGCGGCCGCTCATGGGGTTGCTGTTCGCGTCGATCGGCGGCAGGGTTCTGGGCTTGCTGACCCTGGTCGGGGGGCGTGCCGCGCGGCTGACATCGTCACCGTATCGCCCTGGCGGGCGTGCGGCGCACATGGCGCGGAAGCGGATCAGGATCAGGTCGACAACGGATCAACGCGCGGCGGCCCGGCAGCCGCGCATCGCAACAAACGGTAGGGAATCGAACGATGGGGAAGGGTGCATGACGGCGTGGCTGACGGTAGTGGGCATCGGCGACGACGGTTACGCAGGGCTCGGGCGCAGCGCGCGCCGCGCGCTGCTCGACGCGACGCTCGTCGTCGGCGCGAAGCGGCATCTCGACATGCTGCCCGCGCGGCTGCCGGCCGCGCGCGAAACGTGGCCGTCCCCGTTCGATCTCGCGGGTGTGCTCGCGCGGCGCGGGTCGCCCGTCTGCGTGCTCGCCAGCGGCGACCCGATGCTGTTCGGCGTCGGCGCCACGCTCGCACGCCAGCTTTCCCCCGACGAATGGCGCGTGCTCCCCGCGCCGTCGTCGTTGTCGCTCGCGGCCGCACGCGTCGGCTGGGCGCTGCAGGATGTCGGCGCGGTCTCGCTCGTCGGCCGTCCGCTTGCGACGCTCGCGCGTCACCTGCTGCCCGGCCGCCGCCTGTTCGTGCTGAGCGCCGACGGCCGTACGCCGGCTGCCGTCGCGGCCGAACTCGTCGCGCGCGGCTTCGGGCCGACGCGCATCAGCGTGTTCGAACATCTGGGCGGCCCGCTCGAGCGGCGTCTCGATGGCCTGGCGCAGGACTGGCGCATCGACGAAACGGCCGCGCTCAATCTGGTTGCGCTCGACTGCCAGGCCGGCCCCGACGCGCCGCGTCGTGCGCTCACGCCCGGCCTGCCCGACGACGCGTACCGTCACGACGGCCAGCTCACCAAGCGCGACCTGCGCGCGATGACACTCGGTCGTCTCGCGCCCGCGCCCGGCGAGCTGTTGTGGGACGTCGGCGCCGGCAGCGGCTCGATCGGCATCGAATGGATGCGCGCGGATCCGTCATGCCAGGCGATCGCGATCGAGGCGCATGCGGAGCGGCAGCGTTTCATCGAGCACAACCGCGACGCGCTCGGCGTACCGGGCCTGCAGCTCGTCGCGGGCCGCGCCCCCGATGCGCTCGCGGGGCTCGCCGCACCCGACGCGATCTTCATCGGCGGCGGAGCGACCGCGCCCGGCGCGCTCGACGCGTGCTGGGCGGCGCTGAAACCCGGCGGCCGGCTGGTCGCGAACGCGGTCACGCTGCAGGGCGAGATGGCGCTTGCCGCGTGGCGCGATGCGCATGGCGGCACGCTCACGCGCGTGTCGCTCGCGCACGCCGAGCCGCTCGGCCGTTTCGATACATGGCGGCAGCCGTTGCCGGTCACACTGTACGACGTGCGCAAGCCCGACGCGGCCGACACGACCGCATCGTCGCCCACGACGAACGCAACGAACACAACGGACGCGTGATGCGCGACGAGACCCCCGAACACCCCGCGCCGCTACGCTTCGGCTACACGACCGGCAGCTGCGCGACTGCCACGTCGCTCGCCGCCGCGCGGCTGCTGCTCGCGGGCCAGGCGGACGACGCAGTCGAGATCGTGCTGCCGAAGGGGCAGCGCGTGATGATGCGGCTCGAGTTCTGCCGGGCCACGGCCGACGGTGCGGAAGCCGGCACGATCAAGGATGCCGGCGACGATCCGGACGTCACGCACGGCGCGCTGATCTTCGCGCGTGTCGCGCTCGCGGCGGCGCCCGGCGTACGGTTTCATGCGGGGCCGGGCGTCGGCACGGTTACGCGCGCGGGGCTGACGCTGCCGGTCGGCGAACCGGCAATCAACCCGGTACCGCGCCAGATGATGACGACGCACCTGGAAGCGCTGGCGGCCGAGCATGGCTACGCGGGCGGCTTCGACGTGACGATCGGCGTCGAGGGCGGTGAAGCGCTCGCGCTGAAGACGATGAACCCGCGCCTCGGCATCGTCGGCGGGCTGTCGATCCTCGGCACGACCGGCATCGTGCGGCCGTTCTCGTGCTCGGCCTACATCGCGTCGATCCATCAGGGCATCGACGTCGCGCGGGCGAACGGCATCACCCACATTGCCGCGTGCACCGGCAACGCAAGCGAGGACGCGATGCGCGCGCACTATCAATTGCCCGACATGGCGCTGATCGAGATGGGCGATTTCGCGGGCGCGGTGCTCAAGCACCTGCGGCGCGCGCCGGTCGCGCGGCTGTCGATGTGCGGCGGCTTCGGCAAGCTCAGCAAGCTCGCAGCCGGCCATCTCGACCTGCACAGCCGCCATTCGAGCATCGACCTGCCGCTGCTCGCGCAGTGGGCGGCCGAAGGCGGCGCGAGCGTTGCGCTGCAAGCCGCGATGCGCGCCGCGAACACGAGCCAGGAAGCGCTGAAGCTCGCGCACGCCGACGGCGTCCCGCTCGGCGATCTCGTCTGCGCGCACGCGCTGCGCGTCGCGCGCGACATCGTGCCGCCGTCGGTCGCCGTCGAGATGTTCGCGATCGACCGGCAGGGCCGCTTCGTCGGGGAGGCGCGATGAGCGTGCGCATCCTGCTGCTCGGCGGTACCGGCGATGCGCTGAAAATCGCGCGCGCGCTTGGGGCCGGTCATGTCTACAGCCTGGCCGGCCTCGGCAAGGTGCCCGACGACCTGCGCTGCGACGTGCGCGTCGGCGGCTTCGGCGGCGCGGCCGGGCTGGCCGCGTATCTGCGCGACGCCGGCATCGGCCTCGTGATCGACGCGACGCATCCGTATGCCGCGCAGATCAGCGCGAATGCCGCGGCCGCGGCGCATGAAGCGGGCGTGCCGCTGTGGGCGCTGCGCCGCGCGCCGTGGTCGCCGCAACCCGGCGACGACTGGCGCATGGTCGACGACTGGGCCGGCATCGAGGCCGCGCTCGCGCCGTTCAGGCGGCCGCTGTTCACGCTCGGCCGCGAACCGCTTGCGCATCTCGACGCGATCCCGCCGCACCAGTTCTGGCTCGTACGCTGCCTCGACGTGCATCCCGGCAACGCGCATGCGCAGATCGTCGCCGCGCGCGGGCCGTTCACGCTCGACGGCGAGCGGGCGCTGTTCGCGCTGTTGGGTATCGACGTCGTCGTCAGCAAGAACAGCGGTGGCGCGGCGACCGAAGCCAAGCTCGACGTCGCGCGCGAACGCAGGCTGCCGGTCGTGATGCTGCGCCGGCCGCCGCTGCCCGACGCCGACCGCGGATTCGACTCGGCCGCGGCGCTCATCGACGCGCTCGATCCGGCCGCGCGCGCATGACGCCGCGCAGCCGCTCATCCCACGAATTGACGGAGATTTTTCGATGACGGTGTATTTCATCGGCGCGGGCCCCGGCGACCCGGAGCTGATCACGGTGAAGGGCCAGCGCCTCGTGCGCACGTGCCCGGTGATCCTGTATGCAGGTTCGCTGGTGCCGCCCGCCGTGCTCGACGGCCATCGCGCGGAGCAGGTCGTCAATACGGCCGAGCTCGACCTCGACGCAATCGTCGCGCTGCTGGCCGGCGCGCACGCGAAAGGGCAGGACGTCGCGCGCGTGCATTCGGGCGACCCGTCGCTGTATGGCGCGATCGGCGAGCAGATTCGCCGGTTGAAGGCGCTCGGGATTCCATACGAAATCGTGCCCGGCGTGACGGCCACGGCCGCGTGCGCGGCGACGCTCGGCGTCGAGCTGACGCTGCCCGGCGTCGCGCAGACGGTGATCCTCACGCGCTTCGCGGGCAAGACGACGATGCCGGAAGGCGAAGCGCTCGGCGCGCTCGCCGTGCACCGCGCGACGCTCGCGATCCATCTCGGCGTGCGCCATATTGCCCGCATCGTCGACGAAGTGCTGCCGCATTACGGCGCCGATTGCCCAGTCGCGGTGATCTATCGCGCGAGCTGGCCGGATGAAGAACGCGTGACCGGCACGCTCGCCGATATCGTCGGCAAGGTGCAGGGCACGCAGATCGAGCGCACCGCGCTGATCCTGATCGGGCGCGTGCTCGACGCGGAAGGGTTCGCGGATTCGACGCTGTACGCAAGCGCGGGCTGATCATGCCGACGCCGTGAGCCGCCGGGCCGGTCAGGCCCGCGCCGCTTGCCGCGCCAGCCGCGGCGCAAACCCTGCCGCCAGCGCGAACAGCGCGACACACAGGCAGGCCATCGCAACCCACGCCGGCGTCAGGTCCGCGAGATGCTGGCGCACGATGCCTGCCGCGAACGGAAACAGCCCTGCGATCAAATAGCCCACACCCTGCACGAACCCCGTCAGCGACGCAGCATCGGCCGGCGTTGCCGCGTGGTCGACCGTGACGATCAGCGACAGCGGAAACAGCGCGCCGATCCCCGCGCCCATCAGCAGCGCAGCCGGCAACGCGAGCGCTTCCGGTGCGGCCAGCATCACCAGCAACCCGACGAACAGCGACGCGATCGCCGCCTGCAACGCGGGCCGGCGATCGGGCAGGCGGTCGATCGTCGCCGAGATCGTGAGCCCCGCGACGACTTCCGCGAGCGTCATGCCGCCGAGCAGGCTGCCGGCCGCCGTCGGCGACCAGCCGAGCCGCATGTAGTACGGCGGCAGCCACGCGAGCACGAGCGTGTACGCGCCCGTCGCGATGCCGAAGAACAGCGCGAGCCGCCACGCGCGCGGCGAGCGCGACGGCCGCGCATTCGATGCCGACGCCGGCCCGGCGGCGAGCGCGTC
>NZ_JAAGPP010000269.1:0-234 GCF_017104975.1 Burkholderia sp. Ac-20344 | reverse complement strand
TATCGCATATCTATCGAATTGATGTTAATACGATGTGTCAGTTGATCTGTGCTGACAGCATAGGTACGTTATGTTTTCACGTGTTAGAAGTAATACATAACATATTATTTATTTGCTGTATGTTTACAGTGTTTCGGTACATCTATGTATTTTATTATTATTTATACTTTCTGATTCTGTTTTTTTATTTATATATCTTCATTATTATCTTTTTTTATTTCTTTTTTTTTTTTA
>NZ_JAAGPP010000268.1:0-5492 GCF_017104975.1 Burkholderia sp. Ac-20344 | reverse complement strand
TGTCGCCGAACACCAATGCGGCCGCCGCGCGCGTGCTCGACCGGCTCGGCATCAGCGTGAGCCCGGCGCGCGAAGCCGGCTGCTGCGGCGCGACCGAATATCACCTGAACGCGCAGGATGCGGGCCTCGCCCGCGCACGCCGCAACATCGACGCGTGGTGGCCCGCGATCGAAGCGGGCGCGGAAGCGATCGTGCTGACGGCGAGCGGCTGCGGCGCGTTCGTCAAGGAATACGGCGACCTGCTGCGCTCCGACCCCGTCTATGCGGAGAAAGCGCGGCGCGTCAGCGCACTCGCACGCGATCTCGCCGAAGTGATCGCGGCCGAGCCGCTCGACGCGCTGGCCGGTTCGACGCCACGCCGCATCGCGGTGCACTGCCCGTGCACGCTGCAGCACGCGCAGCGCCTCGGCGGCGCGGTCGAGCGCATCCTGACGCGGCTCGGCCTCGATCTGACGAATGTCGCCGACGGCCATCTGTGCTGCGGCTCGGCCGGCACGTATTCGCTGACGCAGCCCGAGCTCGCGACGAAACTGCGCGACAACCGGCTCGACGCGCTCGAAGCCGCGCGGCCGGACCTGATTGTCACGGCCAACGTCGGATGCCAGACTCACCTGAATGGCGCGGGCCGCACGCCTGTGCGCCACTGGATCGAGCTCGTCGACAACCCACTCGTCAACTGACCTGATTCCGGAGGAATGCCATGCAGACGAAACCCGAACTCGAACTCGCCGATGCCGACCGCATGCTCGGCGCCGCCCGCGCGGAAGCGGAGCGCCACGGCTGGGCCGTGTCGATCGCCGTCGTCGACGACGGCGGCCACCTGCTCGCGTTCGCGCGGCTGAACGGCGCATCGCCGGCCAGCGCCTCTATCGCGCAGGACAAGGCGCGCGCGGCGGCGCTCGGCCGGCGCGAGACGAAAGCGTATGAGGATATGATCAACGGTGGCCGCACCGCGTTTCTGAGCGTGCCGCTGACGGGGTTGCTCGAAGGCGGCGTGCCGGTCACGGTCGGCGGCCGGATCGCGGGCGCGATCGGCGTGTCTGGCGTAAAGTCCGAACAGGACGCGCAGATCGCCCGCGCCGGCACACAAAGCGTCGCGGTATGACCAGCCAAAGCCGCGCGCGATTTTTTCCCCGGGAGGATTAACGATGATCGACCAAGCAGGACTGCAAGTCGCGCCAGCGCTGAGCCAGTTCATTGAAAACGAAGCGTTGCCGGGCACCGGCATCGACAAGGCCGCGTTCTGGAGCGGTTTCTCCGCCCTGGTGCACGACCTGGCGCCGCGCAACCGCGCGCTGCTCGCGGAGCGCGACCGGCTGCAGCAGGAGCTCGACACCTGGCACCGTGCGCACCCCGGCCCCGTGCGCGACCACGCCGCATATCGCGCATTCCTCGAACAGATCGGCTACCTCGTGTCGGTTCCGTCGAACGTCGCGGCAGCCACCGCGAACGTCGACAGCGAGATCGCCACGCAGGCCGGCCCGCAGCTCGTCGTGCCGCTGTCGAACGCGCGCTATGCGCTGAACGCCGCGAACGCGCGCTGGGGCAGCCTGTACGACGCGCTGTACGGCACCGATGCGCTGCCCGAGGACGGCGGCGCCGAACGCACCGCGGCCTACAACCCGACGCGCGGCCAGCGCGTGATCGACTACGCGCGCAACGTGCTCGACAACGCGGCGCCGCTCACGAGCGGCTCGCACCGCGACGCGCTGCGCTACCGCGTGGAGAACGGCCAGCTCGCCGTCGAAACCGCCAAGGGGATCGTGGGCCTCGCGCAGCCGGCGCTGTTCGTCGGCTACCAGGGCGCGGCCGACGCACCGTCCGCGATCCTGCTGAAGCACAACGGCCTGCACCTCGAGATCCAGATCGACGCGTCGACCCCCATCGGCCGCGCCGATCTCGCGAACGTGAAGGACGTCGTGCTCGAAGCCGCGGTCAGCACGATCATCGACTGCGAGGATTCGGTCGCGGCGGTCGACGCCGAGGACAAGGTCCAGCTCTACCGCAACTGGCTCGGGCTGATGCAGGGCACGCTGGTCGAGGAAGTCGCGAAGGGCGGCAAGACCTTCACGCGCCGCCTGAACGCCGATCGCGAGTACACCACGCCTGCCGGCGGCACGCTGTCGCTGCACGGCCGCTCGCTGCTGTTCGTGCGCAACGTCGGCCACCTGATGACCAACGGCGCGGTGCTCGACCGCGACGGCAACGAGATTCCGGAAGGGATCCTCGACGGCGTCGTCACGACGCTGTGCGCGCTGCACGACCTGAAGGCGAAGCGCAACTCGCGCACGGGCTCGATCTACATCGTGAAGCCGAAGATGCACGGCCCGGTCGAAGTCGCGTTCGCCGATACGCTGTTCGCGCGCATCGAGGATCTGTACAACCTGCCGCGCAACACGCTGAAGATGGGCATCATGGACGAGGAGCGCCGCACCAGCGTGAACCTCGCCGCGTGTATCGCCGCCGCCGCTGCGCGCGTGGCGTTCATCAACACCGGCTTCCTCGATCGCACCGGCGACGAGATGCACACCGCGATGGAAGCGGGCCCGATGATCCGCAAGGGCGACATGAAGTCGTCGGCGTGGATCCAGTCGTACGAGCGCAACAACGTGCTCGCGGGCCTGTCGGCCGGCCTGCGCGGCCGCGCGCAGATCGGCAAGGGCATGTGGGCGATGCCGGACCTGATGCACGCGATGCTCGAGCAGAAGATCGCGCATCCGCGCGCCGGCGCGAACACCGCGTGGGTGCCGTCGCCGACCGCCGCGACGCTGCACGCGCTGCACTACCACCTCGTCGACGTGCAGGCCGTCCAGCAGGAACTCGAGAAGACGCCGTATGCAAGCGAACGCGACACGCTGCTCGAAGGCCTGCTGACCGTGCCGGTCGTCGAGCGCGCCGAGTGGAGCGAGGCCGAGATCCTGAGCGAAGTCGAGAACAACGCGCAGGGCATCCTCGGCTACGTCGTGCGCTGGGTCGAACAGGGCGTCGGCTGCTCGAAGGTGCCCGACATCCACGACGTCGGCCTGATGGAAGACCGCGCAACGCTGCGCATCTCGAGCCAGCACATCGCGAACTGGCTGCGCCACGGCGTGATCACCGAGGCATTCGTGCTCGACGTGTTCAAGCGGATGGCGCGCGTCGTCGACCAGCAGAACGCCGGCGACCCGAACTATCGCCCGATGGCGCCCGGCTACGACCAGTCGACCGCGTTCAAGGCCGCGTGCGCGCTCGCGCTGCAGGGCACGTCGCAGCCGAGCGGCTATACCGAACCGCTGCTGCACCGGTTCCGGCTCGCGTTCAAGGCGCAACAGCACGGCGGATAAGCATGGGCGTGCTGCGGTCTCCCGGCATGCCGGGAGACCGTAAGCCGGGAGTCCCTATGCCTGCTTTACCAGACGGGCGGTCGCAACGGCCGCCCGTTTTCATTTTCGGGTTCGCCCGGCCGTTGAAACGGATAATCGGCGCATATCGTCTGCCTTCATTTTTCGCGTGCATCTGCCGTTAACCAGATGAAATCGGCAACTGCATGCCGCGCGCTACGGCCCTTCATGCCGCAAAGCCTTGCGCCGGAACGCTCTGCCCGATATTCGCAAGCCCGGGAATTCACTGAAATTTGATCCGGATCAACGGCCCGCAACATTTTCCGCGGGTGCGGACGCGCGCGCTATACTCCGTTCAATTCGCGCTGCCCGATTCGTCGGATCGTCGAATCGGCGCAGATGTCACCAGTGAATGATTGATTTACCGGTATATCTGGCCGCGATTACCGATAATCCGCGTCCAGTTTCTCCGCCGGGCCGCAGGAAGGCGTCGAAATGACCGCGTAACGGATCGCCGCCGGCACGTCATACGAACAATCGCATCGGCCTGCCTCCCGGCGGCAATGCCCATCGATCCACGGACCATGGCAGAAACCGACTACGCAATGCCCAGCGAATCCGGCCTGACGAGCCGTGTCGCCGCTCATCTGCGCCGGTTCCTGCTGCCGCACCTGATCTTCTATACCGGGCTGCTGATCGCGCTGGTCCTGCTGCTCCTGTGCGGGATCGTGCTGTACGAAGGCCGCATCGATGCGCGCGACCGTTCGATCGCGATGCAGCAGAATCTTGCGCTGATGGCGTCGTGGGACATCGAGCGCAACATCGAGATCTATTCGCTGTCGCTGCAGGCCGTCGTCGAAGGCGAGAACGACTCCTCGATCGTCAAGCTGCCGATGCCGCTGCGCCGCCAGGTGCTGTTCGACCGTGCGACGACCGCCAAGTACCTCGGCGGCATCTACGTGCTCGACGCGAAGGGCGACATCGAGGTCGACGGCAAGAGCGACGTGCCGCGCAAGGCCAACTTCGGCAATGAACCGTACTTCGTCGTGCACCGCGACCACCCCGACGCCGGCCTCTACGTCAGCCCCCCGTATCGCTCGCGGCTGCGCGACGGCTCGCCGAGCGTCGCGCTCAGCCGGCGGATCACGAAGCCCGACGGCTCGTTCGGCGGGGTCGCCGTGATGTCGATCCGGCTCGAATATTTCCAGAACCTGTTCTCCCGCCTGTCCCTGGGCGATCGCGGCTCCATCGCGCTGATCAACACCGACGGCAAGATGCTCGCGCGCGAGCCGTACGACCCGAAGATCGTCGGCCGCGACATCAGCCGCGCCAGCACGTTCCGGCGGTTCATGACCGCCAACGAAGGCAGCTTTGCCGACACCGCGACGATCGACGGCGTGCGGCGCCTGTACGTGTTCCGGCACCTCGAGCACCTGCCGCTCATCATCATGGTCGCGCGCTCGGAAGCCGATACCTACGCCGCATGGTACGACCGTGCGATTCCGATCGGCTCCGCGATGGTCGCGCTCGCGATCGGCTTCGTCGGCCTGTCGCTGCTGCTCGACGTGCAGCTGCGCAAGCGCCACCGCGCAGAAACCGAACTGCAGGCGCTCGCGCGCACCGACGGCCTGACCGGCCTCGACAACCGCCGGATGCTCGACGTCACGCTCGCGCGCGAATGGCGCCGTGCCGCGCGCTCGCAGCACGCGCTGTCGCTGCTGTTCATCGACGTCGATTACTTCAAGCACTACAACGACACGCAGGGGCACCAGGCCGGCGACGACGCGCTCGCCGCGGTCGGCCACTGCATCGCCGGCTGCCTGCGCCGCCCGGCCGATTACGCGGCGCGCTACGGCGGCGAGGAATTCGTGGTCGTGCTGCCCGACGTCGACACGGACGGCGCGGTGACGATCGCCGAAACGATCCGCACGGGCATCCTCGATCTCGGCATCCGGCACGACGCCGGCACGTCCGGCCGCCTGACGGTGAGCATCGGCGTGACGACCAGCTATCCCGAACACGACGACGACATGCAGGCCGCGCTGAAGCTGGCCGACGACGCGCTGTATCGCGCGAAGGAAGGCGGGCGCAACCGCATCGTCGTGCACGCGGCCGCTCCCGGCGGCCTCGCGGCGCGGCATGCCTGAGCGGCCGGGACCGGCCACCACGCCA